>MFBF01000013.1:0-9283 GCA_001774865.1 Candidatus Curtissbacteria bacterium RIFCSPHIGHO2_02_FULL_42_15 | reverse complement strand
ACAGGGCAATTGTCAAAATCGGCCTTGAAAAAATGGAAAAAACTAAAAGGCCGGGAATAAAAGCGCTGATTAAGGTAAGCGGCATCAATGATAAAGTCGGCACTTTTGAGGTCGGTTTTATTCTGGCGCCGAGAATTAACGCCATGGGTCGGATCGAAAACGGCATGGATTCTTTAAGGCTTTTGTGTGCAAGAACCGAAAGACAGGCAGAAGAGCTGGCAAGCCTTCTTTCCAAAACAAATAACAGGCGCCAGACCTTAACCGCAAAAGCGATTGAGTCGGCGCTTAGTATGGTAAATGAGGATGATGCGGTTGGTGTAGTTGTCCATGACGAGTGGCATGAGGGGATAATCGGACTAGTGGCGTCCCGGCTTGTTGAAACTCATAAGAAGCCGATGGTTGTAATTTCCAGAAGAGAAACAGTTTCCAAAGGGTCTGCCCGTTCGATTGCAGGGTTCAATATCGTTGAGGCGATAAGGTTTTCAAGCGAGTATTTGATAGACGGTGGAGGCCACCCGATGGCTGCAGGGTTTTCTATAAAAACCGAGCACATTGAGGCTTTTTCCCAAAAAATTAAGGGTTTCGCAGCCGAGAGAATTACCGATGATCTCATGGTTCAGAATATTTCTGTAGAGTGCGAACTGGAAAAAGAAGATATTAACGGCCAGACTCTAAAAATAATCGAGATGTTTGCGCCGTTTGGGGTTGCCAACCCCGAGCCGGTTTTTCTGACTAGGAATTTGGAAGTTGAGGATATAAGGACGGTTGGTTCGCTTTCCGAACATCTAAAGCTCCAGTTGGACGGCTTTTCGACAATAGCTTTTAGGATGGGCGAAAAACGCGCACTTTTGCGGCCGGGTTATTCGGTTGACGTTGTCTACACGATTTCCCAAGACCGCTACAATGGAGATGGTGCAATTCAGCTTAAGATAAAAGATTTAAATATTGCAAGCACTCAACTTCCCATATAAGGCTGACTCTCAATATGTTCTTGCCAATCAGGCCGTTGGAAGGAAATGAATCTGTTTTGATTAGCAATCCTGGTAATTTCCCCTATATCCTCATCAGGAACGGTAGGTTTCGTTATTGAACGGTCTATTATAGTTTTGATTGCTTCTCCAGGTTGAGTGTAGGCAGAATCAGATCTGTTTTTTGGTCTTTCCATGTTATTTTCACCTCCTGTTCATAAAAAAACCTCCCGTTTAGGAGGTAGTTTTTTGTTTATGTTTTAAGTTCCTGTTTAAAACACTACCTCCCGCATCTCTTGACAAGCAAGAGATGCAAATTAATGAGAGATAGCTTTATAAAACTTAAGGTCATTTTCTAAAATTTTAAACATGTTTGTCTTTACGTGTCAAGATGTTTAGTTTAGAATTTAGTCTATGCATCGCACATATGCAAAAGATACCCTCAAATTGATTGATAAAAAGATCAGGCTTCTGGGAAGAGTTCAGACTATTCGCGACCATGGAAAAATTACTTTTGTAGATCTTTCCGATGAAGCAGGCCAGATTCAGTGCGTTTTAAAGGAAAAAATCGATCTTTTGGAAGGCGATATTTTAGAAATTGAAGGCACTGTTAAAAAACGGCCAAAAGAGCTTGTTAATAAAAATCTGGAAACCGGTACAGTCGAGGTTGCGGTTGAGAAGGCCAAAGTTAATTCAAAGAGCAAGCCGGCGCCGATTCCGACTGATGGCGATGGCTACGAGATCGAGGAGGCGTTAAGGTTGAGGTACCGTTTTCTGGATTTAAGAAGACAGCGTCTGCAGAAGAATTTACGGTTAAGAAACAAAGCTGCAATTTTAGTAAGAGAATATTTAAATAAGGAAGGGTTTGTCGAGGTTGAAACCCCGTATCTTTCCAAAACAACACCGGAGGGCGCGAGAGATTTTCTGGTTCCCTCGAGACTTCATTTAGGTAAATTCTACGCTTTGGCACAGGCTCCCCAGCAGTACAAACAGCTTTTAATGCTTTCGGGTTTTGAAAAATATTTCCAGTTTGCGCGGGCATTTCGCGATGAAGATTTAAGGGCAGACCGGCAGTTTGAACACACGCAGATAGACATAGAGGCGGCTTATGTCAAAAGGGAAGATATTTTAAAGGTTGTGGAAGGGTTGGCTACTTTTGTTGCCGAGGCTATGGGCAAAACAATCTACAAAAAGCCGTTTCCGATCTTCACATACAAAGAGGCTATGCAAAAATTCAAACAGGATAAATTCGATCTGCGAGAAAAACAAGACGGTGAAACTTTGGCTTTTGCCTGGGTAGTTGATTTTCCGCTTCTGGAGTATGACCAGAAAGAACAACGCTACACTTTCTCGCACAATCCCTTCACGGCACCTAAAGAGGAATTTGTCGATGATCTAATCAAGCTTAAAAATTTGGACAAAATTGAATCTTACCAGTACGATCTTGTTCTAAACGGCGAAGAGATAGGAAGCGGCAGCATCCGCATTACCGAGCCGAAGATTCAAAGGCAGGTTTTTGCCGCTATGGGCTACAGTGACAAAAAAATAGATTCGGACTTTGGCCATCTCTTGGAAGCCTATGAATACGGAGCTCCGACACACGGCGGAATTGCTCTGGGCTTTGACAGATTTTGCGCAGTTCTTGCCGGCGAAAAAAGCATCAGGGAAATCATTGCTTTTCCAACTTCCGGTTCAGGCCAAACAGCGGTAATGGATGCGCCGTCTGTAGTCGACGACAAAGTTCTCGCTGAACTTGCGATCAAAAAGCGATGACGTACGCCCGTTTTTTCCTGATTGCATTTATTATAATTTTACAGATTTTGGTAATTATCCTTTCCAAATCTTCTTTTGCCGCAGATTTGTTTACAAGACAAAAACAAAATAGGCTTGCAAGCATAGTTGCATCATCAAACTTAGCACCTTTCGCAAATGAGGGATTTCAAAAAGCCCCGCCTGTTTCTGCAAAATCGGCAATCATAGTCGATGCCAAAAGGGGAAATGTAATGTTTGAAAAGAATTCAAACTTTCGACACCTTTCTGCCTCGACCACAAAACTAATGACTGCTTTGGTTGTTCTCGAAAAGTGTTCTCCCGACAACATAATCACTGTGGGTCTGGTAAATTCCAATGGAACGCAGATGGGTCTTGTTTCCGGTGACCAGGTAACAGTGGAGACTCTTCTTTATGGAATGCTGATGGCCTCCGGAAATGATGCGGCGTATGTCTTGGCGTCGTCATGTGCCGATTCATACGACGTTTTTATTAATCTCATGAACGAAAGAGCAAGGAAACTTGAAATGGCAAACACACACTTTGACAATCCTGCAGGCTTTGACAGCGATTATAATTTTTCAACAGCTGCAGATCTTGCCAAACTCGCCAGAGATGCAGTCGCAAATCCTTTAATTTCAAAAATTGTCGCCACCAAAACAATAGTTTTGACCGATGTTTCGGGTATAAAAACTTACTATGTTGAAAATATCAATAAACTTCTGGGCGAGGTAGACGGAGTGGAAGGCGTTAAAACAGGGCATACAGAGGCAGCCGGAGAAATTTTATTAACCAAAGCAACAAGGACGGGGAATACTATTATAGTAGTTGTTTTAGATTCTCAAGATAGGTTTGAAGATTCTGAAAAGTTAATCGAATGGGCGTTTACCAATCACCATTGGCAATGATTTAATCCGTCCCGCTTTCGCTTATCCAAGTATCATCTACAGCCGGGACATAAGCAGTCAGGTTATTGTCGCTTTTAAACAAATAAACAGGCTGAAGATACTCCTGGTAATTTTCACTTTCCAGATAAACGATCTCAACGTCCCTTATTGGAAAGACCGCCCCTTCAATTTCTTCGTTGAGTGCGCCTTGGCCTTTGCCTAATTCCTCAAGTGCTTTGGTTATCTCTTTAAGAGGGTAAGTGGAAAACTTATGCTTTTTAATATTCTGCATAGCAACTTGTGCCTCCACTACATCAGTTGACGAAGTTAAAGCCCAGATAGGTGCTCTGTCAAGCCTAGGGTTTATAACTTTGACTTCGTCAATCGGTAGCCTCGGAAAAAGAACCTTTATAAAATTTACGGAAGAAAGAGAGGTAGCTTCATTCAAAGTGCCATCCTCAAATTTTAAAAGTTGGTTTTTTTGGGCTTTTTCATTGAAAGACGAAAGATCAACCCTCAAATTATTAAAAAAATTCCTTGCTATTTCCGTTGCCTGCTCAACAGAAGTTGGTCTTTTATCTGTAAGTTCCTTATTATTAAGATAATTGCTTCCCATTATAAAATTTCCCGATGTAATGTTGATAGTCAAAACATAGTCTGGACTGGTAGAGTTTCGGAAGATTGCTGTTCTGTCGGTTACCGATTCCGGCTCCTTTCTATAATCGGCCCCGGCAACGTGCGCCTTAGTTCTTTCCAAATCTCCAAACGATGGCTTCGGGAAATCGACCTTAAAAACTTTTATTTCATGGGCTAATTTGGGCAGTTCTCCTGAGATAGTCTCTATTTTATAGTCAATTTTCTCAGACGATTTAACCCCTTCCGAAATATCAAGTTTGGGAATTTTGCCAAAAGCAACTGTTGAGGCAGGCGGCGGGGCGGGGAAGAGCATATTTTTGAGGGTTAACCCAAATCGATACGTCAAAATTAAAAGAAAAATCAGCCCGACGACAATAAATCCGCCAACAAAAGTTTTTTTAGAAATTTCAGAAGTTTGACTTAAGGTTGCCATGGTACAATTTTAGCTAAGAGCAGCTTGCCGGTCAATGCAGCGCATGGAAAAAGTCATCGTACGTTACGCACCATCGCCGACTGGTATTCCGCACATCGGCAATATCAGGACTGCGCTTTACAATTTTCTGTTAGCCAAATCCCAAAAAGGCAAGTTTATTCTAAGAATAGAAGATACTGACAGAAAAAGGTTTGTGCCCGAGTCGGTCAAAGCTATCGAAGATAGTCTTAAGGTGCTGGGACTTAACTGGGACGAGGTGTATCGTCAATCCGAAAGACTGTCCATATATCAGCGGGATCTGGAGCTCCTTTCCAAAAAAGGGTTAGCGTATGAAGATAGCGGTGCCTGGAGATTTAAAGTGGAGAAAGGCAAGAAACTTGAGTGGACCGATTTAGTTCATGGCCAAGTCGAGTTTACTGCCGACGTGATAGAGGATTTTGTTGTCGTTAAGTCAGACGGCTATCCTACTTATCATTTTGCATCCGTAGTTGACGACCATGAATTAAAAATTTCCCATGTTCTGCGCGGCGACGAGTGGATTTCCTCAACCCCCAAGCACCTGCTTTTATATCAAGCATTTTGCTGGAATCCACCTCAATTTATCCATGTCCCAGCAATTTTAGGGCCTGACAAGAAAAAACTTTCCAAAAGGGAAGGGGCAAGGTCTGTTCTTGAATACATAGAGGATGGCTATCTGCCCGAGGCGCTGGTTAATTTTCTGGCATTTTTAGGCTGGTCACCGAAAGGGGATAAGGAATTATTCACACTTGATGAGCTGACTAGCGAATTTTCTACAGAAAGGTTAAACAAAAACAGCCCGATTTTTAATTTAGAAAAGCTGAACTGGTTTAATAAAAAGTATCTGGCGAAATATACGCCCAAAAATTTATTATCGCAGGTCAGAAAATTTTCCAAAAAGGCCAAGTCTGAAGAAGACGAACGGTTGGCAATGATCATAAACTTAATCCGCGACAGGATGACAACTTTAGCTGATTTTGATAAATATTCGGGGATCTTTTTTGAAAAAGGGGAAGAGCCGCCGCCGCCAAAGGAAAAAGCAAGACAGGCCAAAGAAGCAGTGGAAAAAATAGAGAACTGGGACGAAAAAACCATTGAAGAATCTTTAGAAAAATATATCAAAGAAAGTAATCTCAATCCTTCGGATTTCAAAAACACCCTGCGTCTTGCCGTCTTTGCCGACAACACTCCTCCTATTTATCAAAGTCTTGCGGTTTTAGACAAAAGTGAAGTTATATCGCGTATTGAAGAAGCTATTAAAAAAGCAAAATAAGCTGGCACTGGCTATAGGGGTGAGCTTGCCGAACTGTTGATGATTTCCAAACTACGCATTGGATAAAAATTATCAAATATCCAGAGCTTGTTTATTAAAAGTTTTAGTATTTTCTCATTAAGACAATTTAATCTGATCCAAAATAGTTGCAAACTCTATAGGTTTGAATTATAATTCTCTTCCTAAAATGGGTGGAACACCAGAACAATCAAAAAGAAACGCAGTGGAGGCCACTCGCGACCACTACGTAAAATGGATAGATACTTTATCGGATGGACAACGTCAGCATCCTGATCGGCTAGCAACGTACATAAAAGAGAATAGGATTGACGTTCAAGATCCGTCTACCTTACCTACTGAACTCACAATGGGCGGGGTCGCTAAGGGCATACTGTAAGTTTAATTGATTTTACAGTTATAGAAACTTTTCAATCTAATGAAACAAAACTTGAATACTTAAAGACAAGGTTTGACGGCTACTTCAATTCTAGAGAGTTTCCCCACATTTTTATGTTGGCTGTTTCACAAGGTCTAGATTTCACTAGAGTAATTCCGAAACAAAACTAACCCCATAACGCTTAGAAAACTAAATCTCTGTTTAGACGTGTAATTTTAAAGCTAAGAGTTCGAATCCTGAAAATTGTTGATATAGTTTTTTGAGGTCGAAGATCCTAAGTTTATATTCGCTCGCAGAACACCGTCGAGTCTGACTCGACGCATGAATGCGAAAGCGAATACATACTTCCGAGGCATAACTATCTGCTCGCTCATGTAAACTTAAAGGAATACCGAGACCTTTCAGGCTCGGAAGTTTATCGAAGGGCTAAGAAAACAGCCGGCGTACACTTTTTAGAATAGTCTTAATCATAACAGGGGTTAATTGGCCGGCAGCGCCTTTTATTATGGAAAAGTCAGCTGTGAATAACTTATCAGGCCTCACATAACTTACAACCGGCAGTTTGCCTTTTTTGAAATTATCTGCCTTGATGCGTATTGCCAGCTTACTCGTGTAAGGTTTTGACGTAATCTGGCACAAAATCAGGTTATCAAACTCAGCTTTTGCTAAAATAAGAGCTGGTCTTATTTTTTGACCCTGTAAATTGGAGAAGGGAAAGAAAACGAGGACAACTTCACCTACTGTAAACTTGCCCATGCTTTGTTCTCTTCGGGTTTGTCCCAATCCCCGGCTAAAACTTTTTCCGAAAGCAGTGAAGTCGATTCTGCCAGCCGGCCCTTTTTAGGCACAGCGGTGATCCGGATTTCTCCCTTTTTCACCTTCAGTTCAACCTCCTTGCCAAGACCGCTTTCGTTAAGCAGTACTTTTGGTATGCGTACGCCCCTAGAGTTTCCGATTGAAACTAAAGCTGTAATCATCGTAATTACATTGTACTTACATATGCCGGCCCTGTCAAGTCAATATTCGAGACAAAGTTAAAAAAGCTGGTACAGAAGTTAAGCAGTTGTCTCAAAAGCCTGCAGTTTTTGTTGGGGGTGCAAATTTAGGCTAAAAGTTCGAATTCTAATCGGAAACTTTTATTAAAAATGGTAAAATTAACTTCACATTGCGGGATCGTCTAACGGTAGGACAACGGATTCTGGATCCGTTTATCTAGGTTCGAATCCTAGTCCCGCAGCAATATATAATTAAGATGTTGGGGTGGGGGATGGAGCCGGTTCCACAATACATTTTTCAAAACTTGCTTTTTCCTCAGCAGTCAGGCTTTTAGTATTCTCTTCGGTTACGATTTTTTGAATTGATTCATCGTTAAGTGCACTTTGCGCACATTCGACATTGACTTTGCCGATTCCAGGCAAATCCACCTCCGTTGGCGCCTAAGGGGCCTGAGACTCTTGCTGTTGGTTTTGTCTACCGAATAATCCCTGATAAGCACCGCGTTTGAAACCGTCCGCCAATAGCAATAGAACAAAAACCCCGATCAAAATCCAGATAACAAAAAAGACGGCAGCAAGTGCGTGCAGGATTTTGAAATTTTTAAACCCCAACAAAATCGAAACTAAATTATTGACCGTCTTGTCAATTTTTAGTCCTCTTGCTTTCCTTTTAGCTTCCATAAGCGCCAATAATAGCTGATTGGTGAATCCTTTACAAGACTTAAAATTTTTTAAGTCTTAATAATTCTATTTTCGCTTACAATAAAATCAACTTTAATATCATGCGGTTCGCTTTTAAAATGGTTAATAATTTGAAAATCATAGCAAACGCCGATTTTAAAGGTACTGCTGTTTGCCAAGAGCCTGTCATAAACTCCTTTTCCATAACCGAGTCTCAGGCCCCCTTCAGAAAAGGCAAGGCCGGGCAATAAAGCCAATTCAATTTTTATTGAATCAACGGGCAATAATTTTAATGGCTGGGGGATTTGATACTGTCCGATTTCAAGATTGTTAAGAGAGGATAATGTAACAAATTTGTATTGTTTCAATTTTTCAAAAAAGGCGGGGATTACAACGGTCCTGCCGGCTTCTAGGAAGTAAGTAATAATGTTTTGGATATTAGGTTCATTATTTACAGCAAGATAACAGGCAATGGCATTTTTATTTTCGACCTGTTCTAAGTGAGGAATTTTTTCGGAAATTTGCCGGCTTTTTTGCCGAATTTCGTCCGGGGTAAGAAGCAGTCTTTTCTTTAAATAAATTGCCCGCAGTCTGGTTTTATCGGAATTAGTCACTGAACCTTGCGATTGACCGAGTAAGAAATTTATTCTTGAGCAAATTTTTCACTCAGTCTTTGCTTTTGCCGTCTTTTTGTCTTCTTCCATTGCTTCCATCGCGCCGGTGGTTTTGGCAACAGCAAGCTCAACAAAAGTTATAATAATTGCAAGAATAATTACCCACAAAATGCTGGCAATCCCAAGACCGGTTACGACTGCCAGCCTTTTTAATATCCATAAAGTAACGATATTCAAACTCAAAAAAATTGCCGGCCAGACGTTTTGGTTTTTAATTTTGAATCCTGTTTGTTCAACCGCTTTTGGTGCAAGGGGAATAAATGCGGTTAAGACGAGTCCCGCAAAAATTGCCGAAAGCCCTGTTGAGATTGATTGATTGCCGACTACAACATTGCCGCCAAAAATTGCGTTTACGATAAGAAGAACAACTGTGTTTACGACCCAGAATGTCAAAAACGAAACAGCTTTTTTCTGATCCATCTAATCACCCCCTTTTTCGATTTGTAACAGGCTAATTGAAAGAATAGATCAATAGTGTTTTTAAGTCAACAAATAAATGTCCGTTGTCCAGGACATGCTATACACTTTTTAAGGTTTGACTACTCCAAATA
>MFBF01000012.1 GCA_001774865.1 Candidatus Curtissbacteria bacterium RIFCSPHIGHO2_02_FULL_42_15 | reverse complement strand
CGGTGATGAAACATCTGGGAAAAAGAAAATTAAAGAAACCGCTAAACGGATATATAGATGATGCCGCAGATGCATTGGCTGTAGCGATTTGTCATGTTTTAAAAATGCAAAACGTCAAAAGTCCAAAGACTAACGCTAACAAGAAAATAAAAGTTAATTGATTATCTTTTTATTTTAGTCGTTTAGCTTTAACCGTTAGACAACAAGGTGTAGGGAAGTGATAAACCCGCGTAAATTTATTTCAAAAATTACGTCTTTTGAAATCACCAAAAGACAGAAGCTAGTTTTTATGTCTTTTGCCTTGACTTTTCTTTTGATAGTTACTCAGGTGGTTGACGAAAGCATGCGTTTTCAGACTGTTGGCTTTTTAACGCTTGCCACAATCGGACTTTCGATCTTTGCCCTTTGGGGAGAACTTTCAGGCATCAAATATTTACTCCTTTTACTGCTTCCCGTTTACTTTGTGGCAGGAGCTTCGCTTTTCTATTTCCTTCTGCCTGTCAGATGGCTGACAAGACTGCCCTTTGCCGTGCTTTTTGGCATTTCGGTTTATCTTTTAATGCTTACTTCAAATATCTATAACGTTGCCGCCATCAGAACAATTGCACTTTTGCGCGCGGCGCATGCGGTCGGCCTTTTGTTTTCGCTGCTTTCCGTCTTTTTCCTGGCAAATGTTTTATTTTCACTGCATCTGCCGTTTTATCTGATTGTGGCAGGCACTTTGGTAATTACTTTCCCGTTATATTTGGTCGGTCTTTGGTCCTATGAGCTTGAGGAATTTGTTTCACAAAGGGATTTGGTATACTCTTCCGTTTTTGCCTTGATTTCCGGACAAATCGCTTTAGTTCTTTCTTTCTGGCCGATTGCGCCTATAAACGGGGCTTTGGCTCTGGCTACAGTGATGTATGTGCTTTTAGGATTGGGTCAGCTTGAATTTGGTGAAAAGCTGAAAGGCAGGGTGGTTATGGAACATTTAGCAGTAGCGCTGGTCGTTTTCATAGCCATACTTGCAACTACAAGATGGGGCGGCTAGCCCCAAATCAAAACCTATAGTAAATATCAGAGGAGAGGGGAATTTAGCCATTAGTGTGTAGTTTGCGACTGGTAGTAAAAAATAAAAAGAACTTCAAAATATCAATCCAAAAAAAATTAAGGCAGGGTAAATGGAGTAGAGGGGTAGTGGGAAAATATCAGGTTCAGATGATATAGTTTGATGCATTGTGAAAAATAGAGGAGTAGTGGCGTGAAAATTATAGAGAATAAACTATAAGACTTAAGTTACGTGTGGACGCATGAACACTAGGTGATAACTATGAGACTTGTATTATCCTTTTCGGGAACAGCCTCGTCTTTCTGGCAAGACCCAATGTAAAGTGCTTATGGGTTTTTTATTTTTTGACGACACCCGGGGAAGGGGTAAAAATAGGGTTAGAGGTACAATTTAATATTCAATAATCTTTTTCCGATTTGCTTTTATGAAACCACTTATTCTCTTTTTTAATGACCCCGGAGAAATAATATCTATAATGTCGCACAATATAACTTTTGCGACGTAAAGCAGGCACGAGACAGGGAGTGAGGCTAAATTTCAGGCTTTGCTAATGTTGCCGGCCTTTGCCTATTTCATTTCTTATTTATTGCACTTCTTTCGTTTTTTTATTTTTATTTAACAGTGTCCAGTTTGATGCACTTCTCCCCTATTATATTTTGTTTGAATTTATTTGATTCTCTTTGTTGCGGAATTTAGAAAATTGTATGGTTGATTAGTCGGTTTTTCTAAAAAAAGCCGTTATAGGGGCAATAACAGGTTTATAGGTTCAAGAAAGGTTGCCAGAATAGGCTATTCTCAAGAAAAAAGTTCTATAAATTCAGCGATGTTCTAATTGCTTTGGGTGGATAAATTTGACTTTTGTATTTCCAAGTTCCGAATAATGTTCTTTGATGAATTGTCTTATCCGAACCGCGAGTTTTCTATTGATTAATTTTTTATTCTCGACTACCATATTTTCTGGATTCTCATCTCCGGTTTCTGTAATTGAAAAGAAATGGATACCGGTTCCGCCAGGGGCTGTTAAAAGATATACTTCTGTAAGAGTGTCATCTGTTGAAAAATCTGGCCTCAAGCCATGCCTGACTCTCAGCCACATTTTTTTTCTTTGACAAGCTTGTCGAATTTCTTCTCTTTTTATTGCAGTAAATTTAGGTTTAAGTTCCACTTTTTCGGCCATAGTGATTCCTATTATACAAAATTTAGCGTAAATTTACTATAGGGTAAAAGCTAGGGGATGAGTTCTTCGGCTATGCTCAGGATATTAAGGTGCCGATTTTTTCGCCTGAAACCGCTTTTCTGATGTTGTCCTCTTTATTTAAATTAAAAACCAGAATCGGAATTTTGTGATCCATGCATAAAGAAAGCGCGCTGTTGTCTAAAACCCCAATTTGTTTGTCTTTGATGGCATTTTCAAAACTTACCTGCGGAAGCAATTTGGCATCCTTAAATTTGTGCGGGTCTTTGTCAAAGACGCCGTCGACTTTGGTGCCTTTTAAAATTATCTCAGAATTTGTTTCAAGTGCCCGCAAAGCCGCCGCCGTGTCGGTTGTAAAATAGGGATTACCGGAGCCGCCTGCAAAAATTACCACCCTGCCTTTTTCCATATGCCTTATCGCCCGCCTTCTGATATATGGTTCTGCGACATCTTTTATTTCGATTGCCGAAAGTACCCTTGCCTGCTGTTTTTCTTTTTCCAAAGCCGCCTGAAGTGCAAGCGCATTCATGATGGTTGCCAGCATGCCGATGTAATCGCCAACGGTGCGCTCAAGGCCGTGTTCTTCTGCGGTTGCTCCGCGAAAGATATTGCCGCCGCCGACAATTATGGAAATTTGAATGTCGTCCTCATGAGCTTTTTTAATTTCCTTTGCAAGCCACTGGGTAAATTCGGGGTCAATGCCGTGCTGCCTTTTTCCAAGAAACGTTTCACCGGAGAGTTTGAGAAGGACTCTTTTGTATTTGGGCATTTAGCCTATTTTAACAGCTAGACTTTTCTCTGTCACTAATTGCGGCACCTAGTGTCGCAAAAATCTATTTGCGTTTTTACATTGAGGGTAATCTTCGAAATAACGTCGCACAATGTTGACTCCTCTACTCTGCAAACTGTAAACTATAAACAGGAAACTATAAACTTTAAAATGTTTGAATTTGCTGCCCTTGTTGAAGAATTTCTTGAGTATCTTGAGGTTGAGCGCAACCTCTCTCCCCTAACTATTCGAGATTACCGCCATTATTTAATGCATTTTATCTCATGGTCCAAAAAAAATGCGCCGATTGTCAAACCTCAGGATATAACGGTTGAGCTTGTGCGCAAATATCGTGTTTATTTAGCCCACTATCCTTCGACACATTCGGTAACCTCAGTGCAAGCAAGTTCAGGACCTTCGGTGGGCTTGCCCCTTAAGAAAGTCACTCAGAATTACTACGTTATTGCCCTCAGATCTTTTCTGCGTTATTTAATAAGGAAGGATTATAAGGTTTTGACTCCTGACAAAATCGAGCTGCCAAAGACAGAAAGTCGGTCTTTAAAGTTTTTGGATAGGGATCAATTAGAGCGGCTTTTGGCCCAGCCGGATATTTCCAAAGACCAAGGAATTCGCGACAAAGCGATAATGGAGCTTTTATTTTCGACCGGGCTTCGGGTTTCCGAGCTTTGCAAGCTTAACCGCGACCAGATTAATTTGGAGCGGGGTGAATTTGGAATTATCGGCAAAGGCGGCCGGGCGCGGGTGGTTTTTCTTTCCGACCGAGCAAAACTGTGGCTTAAAAGGTATTTTGAAAAAAGGCTCGATCAGTTTAACCCGGTTTTTATCAGAATGAGAGGTAGTGATAAGCCGGATTTGGAAGCAGGTCCACATGGAGAGAAAATGCGCCTGACTTCCCGTTCGGTCCAGCGGATTGTCGAAAAATACGTGCGTAAAACAAGACTGCCCATTAAGGCAACTCCGCATGTGCTTCGCCATTCGTTTGCTACGGATCTTTTGTCAAACGGGGCGGATCTAAGGAGCGTTCAGGAACTTCTAGGCCACAAAAACGTGGCCACCACCCAAATCTACACCCACGTCACCAACGCTCAACTGCGCGATGTCCACAAGGCGTTTCATTCAGGGAATAAATAAGGGATTAATTTAGCTTGACATTTTCAAAAAATACTGAGTAAACTAGTGTTAGATCTCCCGTTTGGATACGGTGAGATTTTTGAATGGCGCAAGAAAGAATAATTGGCGAAAATACTCACGTACCGGTATATAAAGTGATGATGGCTTTGCGTGTTGATAAGCCGGTTTTGGTGAGGGAGGTCATACCAAGAATGGATAACCCTGATAATTACCCAACGCGCGGGCGGATAGATATTCAGCGGGC
Organism: Candidatus Curtissbacteria bacterium RIFCSPHIGHO2_02_FULL_42_15; assembly: GCA_001774865.1. Lineage (GTDB taxonomy): Bacteria > Patescibacteriota > Microgenomatia > Curtissbacterales > GWA2-41-24 > MFBF01. The sequence continues at coordinate 4,933 of MFBF01000012.1, read as the reverse complement.
ATTTAGGCTTGGGGAAATGGTTCAAAGTTTACGCGATCAAGGGATATTGAATGTCCCCCGTCCTGCCAAAACTTGATTGATAGTCTTCCTTTTACTTTTCTATATAAGATAAACTTGACAATTCATAGTTATATCTGAAATAACTATGCCCTATGCCGGAAAGAAAATGCGTTTAGCCGCCACTTTTCGAAGCGTCAGATGGACGGGCGCCATGTCCTGATAACTTATTTAAAGCATTTAAGCTTAAGGGTAAATGTGATGGATGTACAAAAGTTAAAGGGATGAACCGCCTTTTTATCAGAGAACCTTCCAATCTTGGAGATCAAATTGCCCGGCAAATTGTCAGAGACCAAATTTTCAAACGTTAATACGATCTTTTATTCCCGACCACTTAGGTAATAATCCCAAGGCAGAATTTTTAGATCAGTAAGTTTTTTTTGGGAGATTGCGGAAACGAAAAGCTTGGCTGTTTGCATGTTGGCCAAAAGCTCCACACCAAAATCGATTGTTGTTCTCCGAATCAAATAATCATCGTCAAATTCTTTTTTAAAGTATGGGTCAAAAATATTTATTACCAAATCGATTTTTTTAGAATTTAAAAAGTCCAAAACATTAGGCTTCTTCTTTTCGTGGATTTTGTAAAGTTTGGTGGTTTTGATTTTGTTTTTTTCTAAAAATTTGGAAGTGCCTTCGGTGGCAAAAATTTTAAGCCCCAACTGTTCTAGAGTTCTTGCACTTTCCAGAAACTCGATTTTGTTTTCATCGCCGGCAAGAGAAATAAAAACAGATTTTTGCGGCAGTTTAACTCCCGTTGCGATTATGGATTTAAGAAACGCTTCGTTTACATCATCTCCAAAGCAGGCCACCTCGCCGGTTGAAGCCATTTCGACGCGCAAAATCGGATCCGCGCCCTTAATTCTTTGGAAAGAAAACTGCGGGGATTTGACGCCGACATAATTTAAGGATAAAGGATGAAGGATGAAGGATGAGGGTTTGTCTAAGATTGCCTCTGTTGCGACTTTGGCAAAATTGACGCCTGAGACTTTTGAGACAAACGGCAGGCTTCTCGAGGCCCGCAGGTTACATTCGATGACCAAAGGTGTGTTTTTAATTGCCAGAAACTGGATGTTGAAAGGCCCGGTGATTTTAAGAGCCGATGATAATTGTTGGGCGATTTTTTTAATTTTTTCTAAAGTTTCGGAGTTCACCTTCTGGGTGGGTAAAACTATTGTTGAATCGCCGCTGTGTATTCCGGCGTTTTCGATGTGTTCGGTGATTGCAAATGTTAAAATTTTGCCGTTTTTTGAAACGGCGTCTATTTCGATTTCTTTGGCATCTTGATGAAACTTTGAAATAACAACCGGAAATTCCAAGGAGATGTGTGATGCCAGCTTTAGATATTCCCTTAAATCTTCTGAGGTGAAAGCAACGTTCATGGCGGCGCCCGAAAGAACGTATGACGGCCGAACTAAAACCGGATAGCCGATTTTTTGGGCAAATGTGACTGCCTCATTTAGAGTTTTTAATTTAGCCCATTTGGGTTGCTTAATCGAAAGTTCATCGCAAAGCCTGGAAAATTTGCTTCTGTCCTCTGCCCTGTCGATTGACTTGGTATCCGTTCCCAGAATTTTGACGTTTTGACGCGATAATTTATCGGCCAAATTGTTCGGAGTCTGACCGCCCATGGAAACAATTACGCCTTCGGGATTTTCCATGTGGTAAATCTCAAGAATGGTCTCAAGCGAAAGTTCGTCAAAATAAAGCCGGTCTGCCATGTCGTAATCCGTAGAGACCGTTTCCGGGTTGCAATTGACAATAATTGGCAAGAGTTTGTTTTGGGCAACAGTTTGGGCGCAGGTAACGGAACACCAATCGAATTCTACTGAGGAGCCTATGCGGTAGGGGCCGGAGCCCAAAACGATTACAGAACGGGTCCTGTTACTGACTCTCCTCCCGTTGATGCCACCCGTTATATCATCAGATTCTCCATTGTATGTCAGATACAGATAATTCGTGTGTGCAGGATATTCGGCGGCTAACGTGTCTATTTGTTTAACTGATGGACGGATGTTTAACTCGTGCCTTAAGTTTCTCACGTTCTCTTCGGTTGAGTTTGTAAGCTTTGCTATTCTTTTGTCGGAAAACCCATATTGTTTGGCAATTAAAAAACGGGTCCTGTCAGTCTGTTTCTTTCCTTGTAACTCTTTTTCAAGATCTGCAATATTTCTTATTTTTTCCAAAAAGAAAGGGTCGATGCCGGTTTTGGAATAAATTGCCCGAGAGGACGCGCCGCGGTTTATTGCCTGCGCTGTCGAAAAAAGCCTCCACGGAGTTGGTTTTTGCCAGTTTGCTTTGGGCGCGTTTTCGTCCAAAATTCCTTCTAGGTTCAAATCAAGCATTCTGACTGCCTTCTGGAGTGCCTCCTCGAATTTGCGGCCAATTGCCATTACTTCCCCAACTGACTGCATATAGGAGCCAATTTCCGCTTCGCTTTTTAGAAACTTGCCAAGGTCCCACCTTGGGATTTTGACGACGACGTAGTCCAAAGCCGGCTCAAAAGCCGCTGTTGTTTTTTTGGTGACGGTGTTTTTGAGATCAACAAGCGAGTGGCCAAGCGCCAGTTTAGCGGCAATATAGGCTAAGGGATAGCCTGTGGCTTTGGAGGCTAAAGCTGATGACCGGGAAAGACGGGCATTGACCTCAATGATGCGGTAGTCAAGTTGTTGGCCGTTTATGGAGGTCCACCCGTTCTTACCTTTCGCCTTTTCACTATTATTCATAGACGGCTCAAGGAGCGAATTTTTGGTGGACTCGCCCGAAGACGGGCTCGGGTTTAGCGCAAACTGAATGTTGCACTCGCCGATAATGCCTAAGTGTCTGATGACTTTTATGGCAATTTCCCGAAGTTTGTGGTATTCGAAATTGTTTAATGTTTGTGAAGGGGCGATGACAATCGATTCGCCGGTATGAATACCCATAGGATCAAAATTTTCCATGTTGCAGACTGTGATGCAGTTGTCGAATCTATCGCGGACTACCTCGTACTCGATTTCCTTCCAGCTGGAAAGATATTCTTCTATTAATACCTGATCAAGCTTGGAGAGTGCCCTTTTGACTATTTCTTCAAGTTCTTTTTGGTTTTTGGCAACGCCGCTGTCTTGTCCGCCTAGCGAGTATCCCGCCCGAATCATTACCGGATAACCGATTTTTTGGGCTGCCTCTTTGGCATTTTTTAGGTTGGAGGCGGCAGCACTTTTGGGAATCAAAAGGTTTATTTTTTCCAGGGTTTTGGAAAAAAAATGGCGGTTTTCGGTTTTTTCAATAGCCTCAATTGGCGTTCCCAGAATTTCAACTTTATGTTTTTTGAAAACGCCTGACTTGGAAAGCGATAGCCCGCAATTTAAAGCCGTTTGGCCGCCGAAGGCAAGAAGAATACCCGCAGGTTTTTCTTTTTCGATTACTTTTTGGACAAAGTGCGGTTCCACCGGCAGGAAATAAACCTTGTTGGCAAAATTTTCCGATGTTTGGATTGTGGCTACATTAGGGTTTATAAGGATAACCTGATGTCCTTCTTCTTTTAAGGCTTTGATTGCCTGCGAGCCGGAATAGTCAAACTCCCCTGCCTGGCCGATTTTTAAAGCGCCTGATCCCAGAATCAATATTTTCATTTAAACTTTTCCATAAACTGATCGAATAACCATGTCGTATCAAAAGGACCGGGTGCTGCTTCAGGATGAAACTGGACCGAGAAAAACGGCAGTTTTTCGTGGATTAAGCCTTCGTTGGTATTGTCGTTGGCGTTATAAAACCAGCGTTTGAAACCCCTGGGCAATTTCTTTTCGTCGACGGTAAAGCCGTGGTTTTGGGTGGTGATATAGCAGCGCTTCGATTCGACTTCTATTGTCGGCTGGTTTTGGGCGCGGTGGCCAAATTTGAGCTTGTAAGTGTCGCCGCCTGCGGCCAAAGCCAGAAGCTGGTTGCCCAAGCAAATGCCGAACGTGGGGATTTTCTTATTTAAGGCTTTTTTAATGATCTCGATTGAACCTTTAGCCATTTTCGGATCACCCGGGCCGTTGGAAATTACAAGACCGTCTATCGATAAATTTTCCGCAAAAGGATCATGGTCCCATGGCAGATCGTAAACGGTGGCGCCCCTTGCAAGAAGATTTCTTATAATATTCTTCTTGGCTCCGCAATTTAAGAGGCCGATCTTTAGTGATGAGTGATAAGTAGCAAGTGGTGAGTCAGTCGGATGGTGAATCGTAACTTTATCCACAGAGACTTTAGAAACCAGATTTTCGGAGTTTGGGTCCCAAAAATCGGTATCTTTATTATCAACAACAATTTCCCCAAGCATTACTCCCCTGTCTCTTAATTTTTGAGTGAGTTTTCTGGTGTCGATGCCGAAGATTCCGGGAATTTTTTCCTCTTTTAACCACGAATCTAACGTTTTTTGCATCAAATGATGGTTGGGGCTGGTTGCCAAGTCACTGATAATTACGCCTTGTACCTGAATTTTTTCCGATTCCCAAAATTCTTTTTCGGGCACTCCCCAGTTACCGATTAAAGGATAGGTAAAAGTTAAAATTTGGCCTGTATACGAAGGGTCGGTCAGGCTTTGTTCGTAGCCGACCATGCCGGTTGCAAAAACGACTTCGCCGGCTGCGGACTTAGATTTGCCAAAAGCATAGCCTTGGAATTCGCTTTTATCTTCTAAAATTAGAGTTGCCTTTTTCATAGTTAAAAATATCAGCAGGTCGCCTTATGAGACTTCATCGAGTCAGACTCGACGCGTCCTCACTATGGCACTCCTCTGATATTTTCTTCTCACTTGCGCTCGAAAAAAATAGGCCCCTCAGGGCCCACTTGTTTTTACAGATTTTTGCTTTTTTAAATCCCATTTTCTTTTGCGAAGCCTACCTCTTTTTCGTTT
>MFBF01000011.1 GCA_001774865.1 Candidatus Curtissbacteria bacterium RIFCSPHIGHO2_02_FULL_42_15 | reverse complement strand
CATATTTCCAAAGACACCGCTCTTTTGAATGATGTTCCCGAAGGTGAGCTTGTGCGAGAGGTAGTTTCCGGTTCTGCCGCCGACCGGGCAGGTGTTAAAGTAGGTGATATCCTGACCGAATTTGATGGGCAAAAATTAGCGGATGAAGAAACATTGTCAAAGCTTATTAGGGGCAAAAAAGTCGGGGACGAGGTGAAGATCAAAGTATTTCGCGACGGCAAAACTTTGGATTTATCCTCAAAACTTGGTGAAGCCCCGAACGAATAGAATTGACGTTATTGTTCGAGCTTGTCGAGAACTTCTTAACCCTTTGCGGCAATTTCCAGATTAACTGCGTGCACAACTACTCCCAAAACGATTCCGGCTGTAACAAAAATCCCAACCCAGCGCCAGAATCCGCCTTTTGATTCTTTTTCCTGATAAACTCTTTCGGCCATGTTTCAGAAGCTAATTATATTCACTTCGCTCATGTAATTTTAGCTAAATTAAATTCGCTCCGTTCATGTAATTTCTGCTAAATTATAGCAGAGAGGATCGAGCCAAAAAATCTACCGAGCACGTAATATATATTTGCCCAGATGAAGGCGGCGATTGCGGTATACAGCCAGAAGGTTTTGTAAGAAACGCCAAAAAGGCCGGCAACAATTGGAGTTACGATCCGAAGCCCGGGGATTAGGCGGCCTGCAACAATTGCCCAACCGCCGTATTTTTCAAACCATCTTTCGATTTTCTTAATTTTTTGAGGTGTAATTTTAATCTTTGGTCCGAATTTCATAATCAATGGTTGACCGATTTTCTGGGCAAGTGTAAATAAAATTGTCGAGCCAATAAGTGTTGCGGAAGCTGTTGTTAAAACAATCAGAAAATAATTGGAGTGCGGAAGCGCAGAAACCGTCGCAATAAAAATATCTCCTGGAACAGGCAGGGGAATACCGCCTTCTTCGATCAACAAAATTAAAAACAACCCAAAATATGAGAGCATGTTTCTCGTAAACTCGAAATAAGAAAATCTTTCAATTAGTTCCACTTAATTATTATATTTGATAAAATTTATTTGCGCATAAAGTATTTCTTACATGGTTGAAACAGTAACGCCAAATATAGACATTACTTTCAAAGGTAATAAGGGTCACCCAGAGAGAGTGATCCAAGGGTTATTCAGGGTAGGTGGTCCGTATTTAAATCTGCCTTCTGAAATTCCCTTCGATGCTCAGCGGTCGGCCAGAGAGTTGATCGGTTTATACAAGCCGCATATTGCCAAGCACGGCGAAAATTCCGTTGCACAACTTTGTCCTTCAAAGCACAATTTTGAGGCCTTAACTAAAAAGGGACTTGATCTTGTTTATCAGCAGCAGCGTACTAAGGTTAAAGCAACATTTTTAATCAATACGATTGATCAGTTAAAGGGTTTATTTGAAGTATTGGACGATAATCCTGCCATTAGAGTTTTTATGCATGGGGAATCAAATTGTACCAGAGTTCGCGTAAATTTAAATCCATTGAGAGAAAAGCTAAATTCTTGGGTTAATTCTTTTGATGGGAAGCATCAGCAAGAGAGTCAATAATTTTGTCCAATTTCCCGTTCATTACATTTTCCAAATTTCCCCAGGATTTGCCGATTCTGTGATCTGTCACTCTATCCTGCGGGAAGTTGTAGGTGCGGATTTTTTCACTTCTGTCACCGGCTCCGACCTGAGCAAGGCGAAGGTTGCCAAGCTGGGATGACTTTGACTCTTCCTCTTGCGCGTAAATTTTCGACCTTAGAATCCCCATTGCGATTTCGCGGTTTTGCGCCTGCGATCTTTCTGTTTGTGATTTAACTACGATTCCCGTAGGTATATGTTTGATACGCACCGCAGTTGAAACTTTATTGACATTTTGGCCGCCGTGGCCGCCTGAACGGAACGCCTCAAACTCCAAATCTTTCGGGTTTATCTCGATTTGTGTCTGTTCAACTTCGGGAAGAACCGCAACAGTTGCGGTTGATGTGTGAATTCTGCCTGCGGATTCGGTTTTTGGAACTCTTTGAACCCGATGAACTCCGGATTCATTTTTTAATTTATCAAATACACCTCGGCCCGAAATCTGAACTACGATTTCTTTAATATTACCCAGGCCGCCTTCATTTCTGTCGAGTTCCTCGATTTTCCAGTTTTGGTTTTGTGCGAATCTTGTGTACATTCGTAAAAGATCCGAGGCAAAAAGTCCGGCTTCGTTTCCGCCTGCGGCGGCACGTATTTCTAGAATAATCGAGTTTATAGTTGGTAATTCATAGTTGGTAGATGATTGAGTGCCGGTTTTCGTTAAATCAGCTTTTTGTTTCCCGAGGGCAGTAATTTCTTCGTGTGCAAGGTCGGCCATAGAAAAATCTTCCGCAAGTTTTTTGGCTTCGGCAATTTTTAAATCTATTTCGGCAATTTGTTTTTTTAAATAATCGTCCATAGCTTATAAATTTTTAATCTTAAATTTTAAATCAATATTTATTTTTTAAATTTTTTAGCATTAAGATTTCAATTTAAATTGAAAATTGTGAAATTAAAATTGATTTTGCTACGAAGAGGCTTGCTTTTTGATGATGTCCATCATTTCGCGTAAAGACTCGGGGCGTTTCTTTTCCTCTTTCTCTTCGACCTTTTTAACCTTGGTAACTTCAATTTCTTTGGCCTTTTTCTGTTTTTGCTGGAATCGTTCGACTCTTCCTAAAGTGTCCACGTACTTCATTTCACCGGTGAAAAACGGATGGCACTTGTTGCAGATTTCCACATGAATTTCCGGCACGGTTGAGCCGGTTGTAAACGTGTTGCCGCAGACGCAAATTACTTTGGCGTCATTAAAATACTGCGGATGAATATTTGCTTTCACAGTAGGATATTTTAACAAAAAAAGGCTTTTTATCCAAGTGCTTCGATTAATCTATCAAGGCCGAAGGAGAAGCCGACAGCCGGAGTTTCTTTTTTGGAGAACATGCTAATTAAGTTATCGTACCGGCCGCCGGAGCCGATTGACAAACTTTTAGGGTCACCCGAGGGTTTCAGCTCAAAAATCGCACCGGTATAGTAATCGAGTCCGCGCGCTAAAGTTGCGTCAAAGAGAACGTCTTTATCTTTTTTAAGTCCGTGATCTTTTTCCAGCAAATTAAAAATCTTCTCAAGTTCCGCAGCCGGTTTGGCGTTTTTGATTTTAAATAAGTGATTTTCAATATCATCTAAAGCAAGATTTTTGGCAAGCAGTTCTTCTTTTACGCCTTTTTCGCCAACCTTGTGCATTTTGTCGATCGCTCGGATGACGTCTTGGGGAATTTTTTCAAAGTTTTTTCTATCGTTAATTAGCATTTGGGAAGACTCAATCCCCAAATGCTTGGCTGACTTTATTGCCGCGCCGATAATTTTGGTGTCTTCTTCTAAATTAGCTGATCCAACCGTATCAAAATCAAATTGCGTGAATTCGCGGTAACGGCCGGCCTGTGGATTTTCGCCGCGAAATACCTGGCCGATTTGGTAACGGCGAAATGGAAGCGGGGGATTGTATGTTGCCACGTATCGTGCCAAAGGAACCGTCAGGTCGTATCTCAAAGCCAGATCCCGGCCGCCGCGGTCTTTGAATCCGTAAATTAATTTTTCTTCCTCGCCGTATTTTCCTTTTAAGGTTTCTGCAAACTCAATTGTCGGCGTTTCAATCGGTTCAAAACCAAATTCTTCCAAAACGCCTGCGATTTTTAAAATCACCTCACGCTTTTTTTTGGCAAGCGTAGGTGCCAAATCGCGAAATCCTTTGGGTGTTGGCAGTCCTTTCTGCATTGATTTAATGATACTACAAGGGGAGATTTTTGGTCATGATTTAAAGTAAATATACAAAATCAGCCAGTCTTTCGTCGTCTTCATCCTGATAAACGATAATGGCATTTGAGTCTTTTTGGATATCGGTGTCTTTTGCGCTTTGACCGTTTTTGATAACTGTGGAATTTTTACCCAGAGTAAAATCTAGTATTTTATTTGCTTCTGTGTCTTTGGCGCTGAATTTGCCGGCTTTGGCTACGGTTAAAATTTTTGCAATTGAAATTTTTCTGGTAATTTGCGGTTTGTTTTCTCTGATAATCTCCAAATCCTGGGCGTTTAGAATTTCGTCTTTTACCTCTCCCAAAGCAATTGCAAAATCGCCGATTCTTATTGATTCATCAGGTGCAGGTGCCGGTTTTTTGGATAAGATGGGAGAAGGCAAAATTAAATTTGTTTTGGTTTCTTTTTTGACGCTTTTTTCGCCGGTTGATGTTGTTAGGGTAATTAAATTATCCAGGATAGATTTAACAGAGCCGGCATACACCTCCCAATTCTGCGGCAGGGGTTCGCCTTCGGCGACATAGACGGTTTTCTGCTCGCTGCCTATGGCTGAGAGATTATTGTTAAACACCTGAATATCCAAAAGATTCAAGCCACGAGCAAGCTCGATTGGTATTTTGAATTCGCCGCTTTTTTCACTTCTGCCGATTGCAGAAGTTGAGTTTGAAACGACGACGATATATGCCTCGCTATCGACTTTTCCCGAAATTTCAATTTTTCCGGAAGATAGTATCTGCGAATCTTTGGGCACTTGCACAAATCCGGCTTTTTGCGGTTTTGGGGTTTGTACCTGATTTGTTGTTTCTTGTTTAATTTGGGCGGGTTTTGGCTGTCTTTGCCACAGCCAATAAATACTGTAAATAAATGCCAGAAGAAGTATGACAATGAGTATCAGTTTTCCTATTTTTTTAACAATCATCGATCGGAAAGTTCTAATTTCTAAACTCTAAATCCTAAGTAAATCCCAATACCCAAATTTTCAAATTTAATACATTGGAATTTTTAAGATTGATTAGAAATTAGTAATTAGAAATTTTTGTATCTCGAAAGTTAGCTTATCATACGTAAAAGGTCCAGCTCAATTCGATTACTTATCTTAAAAAATATTATGTGTTATTATTTTTAGCGCCCCGCAATTTGCTCGGGCTCATCTATGGTTGACATTACCTGGCACGGCCAAGCTTGTTTTAAGATAAAGGGAAGGACAGCAAGTGCAGTTTGCGATCCTTATGAATCTGACTTTACCGGTCTTAAACCACTAAAATTAGAAGCAGACATCGTTTGCGTAACCCATAATCACCAGGATCACAACAACACAGGCGCCGTAAAAACCGAAGACGGACAGGAGCCGTTTGTAATTTCCGGGCCCGGAGAATTTGAAAAATTGGGTGTTAACATTGTCGGGGTTGCCAGCTTCCATGATAATTCCCAAGGCGCAGAGCGTGGTAAAAATACGATTTACAACATAACTTGCGATGAGGTGAACATTGTTCACCTTGGGGATCTGGGCCAGACAAAGCTTTCTCAGGAACAGGTAGAGCAGCTTTCTTCCTGCGACGTGCTTTTAATACCAACAGGCGGCACATTTACGATTGAGGGCAAAGACGCCCCGGATATCATCGCCCAGATTGAGCCTAAAATTGTTATTCCTATGCATCACAAGATAGAAGGACTTAAGTTTACACTGGACCCTGTTGAAAAATTTTTGTCAGCCATGGGCAAGGAAAAGAAAGAGCCGCAGAATAAACTTTCCGTCTCACGCGAGAGACTGCCGGAAGAGCTGGAAGTAGTACTTTTGGAAAAACAGTAAAAAATGGCAAATAAAATCACTGGTCGTGTTCCGCCTCAGGATTTGGACGCCGAAAAATCAATAATTGGCGCAATTATGATAGACCGCGACGCAATTATTTCCATTGCGCAGGTTATTCGCCCTGAACATTTTTACAAAGAAGCTCACAGTGATATCTTTTCTGCGATGTTTACGCTTTACGAAAACCGCGAGCCGATTGACTTAATTACCTTAACTGCCCAACTTAAGAAAAAAGGCGTGTTTGACAAAATAGGCGGTGCGGCTTATTTAGCCGAGCTGGCATCAGCCGTTCCGACGGCCGCCAATATTGCCCAATACGCCCAAATAATAAGGGATCATTTCATAAAACGTCAGCTGATTTCGGCAAGTTCAAAATCTTCGCAGGCAGCCTTTGATGAAACTGCGGATGTAAGAAGCATTCTTGATGAAGCCGAACAGGCGGTCTTTGCCCTTTCGCAGGAACACTTAAGGCAGAATTTTATTCCTCTAAAAGATGCATTAGCAGAAAGTTTTGACAGACTAGACGAACTTCATAAAAAACCGGGGGGGCTTCGCGGAATTGCTACCGGATACGATGACCTGGACTCAAAACTTGCCGGAATGCAGGACTCCAATCTTTTAATTTTGGCTTCGCGCCCGGGTCAGGGTAAAACTTCATTGGCCCTGAATATTGCGGCCAATGTGGCCATCCGCGAAGGCTTGCCGGTTGGGTTCTTTTCTTTGGAAATGAGCAAAGAAGAGGTGGTTGACAGGCTTTTGGTTTCACAGTCGGAAGTCGATGCCTGGAGATTAAAAACCGGAAGGTTAGATGATGAGGATTTTGACAGGCTTCAGGAGGCCATGGGAATTTTGGCAGACTCGCCTCTTTATATTGACGATACGCCCGCTGCCAATATTCTGGAAATGAGAACCAAAGCCCGCAGGCTTCAGGTGGAACACGGTCTTTCGTTTTTGATTGTCGATTACCTGCAGCTTGTTATTAGCAGACGTTTGGAAAATCGGGTTCAGGAAGTTTCCGAAATTTCCCAGAGTCTTAAAAATTTGGCCCGCGAACTTAAGATTCCGGTTCTTGCGTGCAGCCAGCTTTCCCGCGCTGTTGAGCAGAGGGGAACCAAAAAGCCCCAGCTTGCGGATTTGCGGGAATCGGGTGCAATTGAACAGGACGCCGACGTAGTGATGTTTCTTTGGAGGCAGGATCCGGATGACAACGAGCATGTAAAATTAGATATCCAAAAACACAGAAACGGCCCGACAGGGGAGATTGATGTAATTTTCAGGCCGGAAAGGGTCAAATTCTACTCGGTTGAGAAAAGAAGGACAAGAACTGCACCCGCCCCCGAACCCCAAGTTACAGCGGAGGTTTAAGCTGAGTTAAAACGAGGTCCGTCCTCGTCGAATCTCGTCGAATAATTCGCCCCGACAAGAATTGTTTTAGAATAGAATCAGATGGCATTTTTACCGGCGTTGTATACAGTTGTAGTTTTCGCAAGTCCTCTAGGCTATTTTTTATTAAACGTTAAGACCAGGAAATATTTTATTTCCGTTTTAACTCGATATGGTTTTATAGGTAGACTAACTTATTCTTTACTACTTTTGATTGCATTTCTGCTTGCCCGGTTTCTGCTATTTGAATTTTTATTTGTAATAAGAAAAGGTTTGATTGATTTCTATGCGCTTGGGGATTTGCAGATATCATTGATAATTATTTTTGCAGAATTCAGCTTCGTTTCTTTATTATCTAGAATAAAACTTTTTACAGAAGAACTGGTTTTGGCAAGATTAACCTTGCTTTATGTAGCAGAATGTTTTTGGCTTGTTATCGTTTCAATTGTTCTTGGGCTAATATTAGTCAGTTATTAAGTGCCAGGGGAGGGAATCGAACCCTTCGATAAAACTCAGGGCAGGCCCTCACGGTTTGGTGATAGTGCCGAAGGTGGGAGTCGAACCCACATGGACGCAAGGTCCATAGCTTTTTGAGAGCTACGCGTCTGCCAGTTCCGCCACTTCGGCAATTGCAATTTTTAGCCTCAGTATTATATCATTTACCGACTATGACTATTGCTGAAATCTACGAACTGGCTATAAAAATGGGCGTTGATGCCGATCCGCGCGGCAAAAAGGGTGTTGATAAATATCTGGCGCGGCAGAAAAAAGTATACTTAGATTTGCCTAAGAGCAAAAAAGAAGATTTTGACCTTGAATCTTTCAAAAACCCGTATTCCGACACCCGTATTCTTTTTGGTGATCCAAAAACCAAAGTCGAAAAGGTAATGGCGGGGATTGATTTTGACGCAGGCGAAGTAGTCTTGGCAGACCGTCTAAACCAGAAAGGCGAGGCAATAGATTTAATAATTGCCCATCACCCGGCGGGAGGAGCTTTGGCATCTTTACACGAGGTGATGGATATGCAAGTTGACTTAATGGTTAGATACGGCGTGCCCGTGAATGTTGCAGAGGGTGTACTTTCCGAAAGAATTTCAGAGGTACAGCGAAAAATCGGACCCGCCAATCACTACCGCAGTGTCGATGCCGCAAGGCTTTTGGGATTTCCTTTCATGTGTATTCATACCGTTTGGGACAACATGGGCTGGAATTTCATGGCCGAGATTTTTGAGAAAAAAGAGCATGAAACGGTCGGGGATGTTTTGGATATTTTGCGCGGTATTCCCGAATACAAGCAGGCAATTAAATTTAAAGCAGGGCCGATGCTGTTTACGGGATCCGAAAAACACAGGGCAGGCAAAGTGGTAGTTGCGGAATTTACGGGCGGAACGGAAGGCGCCAAGGAAATCTACGAAAAATTATCACATGCCGGCGTGGGGACAATAATTTCCATGCACACTTCTGACGAACACAGGGAAGAGGCCAAAAAACATCACATTAATATAATTGTCGCAGGCCACATGGTTTCCGATTCAATCGGCGCCAATTTGTTTTTGGACGAGTTGGAAAGGCGGGGAGTTGCGGTTATTCCTGCTTCCGGGTTGATTAGGGTGAAGAGAGGGAAAGGTAGAAATTAAATATGGAAGGTAAAGAAGTACCGTTTGATAAATCTTATAGCGACGCGGAAGCGGAAGCAACTGAAGGAGGAGGTCTTACAACAATTAGAGGAAAAGTTGCAATGGATTTAGATAAAGGTATGAAAGGATATGCCCAAGGATTAGTGAGAAAAATTATAGCTGCGTTACATCATGAGGAATATCATCCAGAAAAAGACTCGTCAACTCGGGATAAATCTACTCCGGAAGATTCTTCTGGCACTTAAGTAATATATATGATTTCCGTAACAGATTTGCGCGCCGGGACTGTATTTTCCTTCTTCGCTAAAGCTTCGGAGGACAAGGAAGATAAATGATAAGTGTAACCGATTTGAGAGCCGGAACGGTATTTGAGGAACAAGGGAAGTATTTTCTCGTTCTTTCTTACGAACATTCCAAAATCGCCAGGGGAAGCGGCAACGTTAAGGTAAAAGTCCGAAATTTGGAAACAGGCGCGACAATCGAAAAAACCTTCAATACGGGAGCAAAAGTTGCAGACGCCAATCTTTCGCGCAAGAAAACCCAGTATCTTTATAATGACAATCAAGGGTTCCATTTTATGGATCCGGTATCCTATGAGCAGTTCACAGTCGACAGAAAGCTGGTTGAAGATTTAGCCAAATACTTAAAAGAAGGCATGGATTTAAATTTGTTTGCGGTTGACGAAAAACCGGTTGGTGTTGAGATTCCAAAAATCATGGATTACAAAATAATCCAAACCGGCGGCT
>MFBF01000010.1:9665-19007 GCA_001774865.1 Candidatus Curtissbacteria bacterium RIFCSPHIGHO2_02_FULL_42_15 | reverse complement strand
CAGGCGGCCAGGCGTCAACGGGTTCGTCATTGGCAGCTGCAGTGGCGGAACAGGCGCGGTTGGGGTCGGTTCCGATATAGCTTTCTACTGCATCCTTGAAGCTGTCGTTGTCGCTGTCTGCATTATTCACCGTAACAAGAATCTTGTTCGACAAGTTTGAATTATTGGCGACATTGAAGGACGTTCCGGATTTGTCAAAGGCACGGACGTACAGCCGATACGAACCATTGGCCACCTGTCTCGTATCCCAACTGATGGTGTAAGGCGCTAAGGAATCCGTTCCTATAAGGTGCGCCATTCCAACCGGTTGCGGCAGGTAGTAAAATTCAACCTTATCAATACCGGAGTCATCGGAGGCATTAGCGCCGACGGTAACGTTATCAAACACCGCATTTCCCTCACTTGGCGAATTTAACGAAGCTATAGGAGGTACAAAATCAGTCTTCCCAATCTGAACATTGAGAGTTATTGCAACAGGGTCTTTTGAAGCAACGCTAACAACCGTAGCAGTAGCGGGGTCGGTAAAAGTTGCGCCCTGTGCAAGCGCTACATAATTTACTTCTGACTCGGTAGTCGGTGAAATGTCAAGAAGAAGAGATTTTCCCGAGACAAATGTATACAGAGAATGCACAAGCGCGCCTTGAAAAATATCGGTGGTGGGATTAGACGCGGAAATAGTGTCAAACCCTATGGGCTGACGGTACTCGATATAGAGAAAATCATCAGGCGCACGCTGAATTTTTAAGACCTTCAGATTCGATGCTGCCGTCTCAATCGGCTCAAGCACGTATGTCCCGCTTGCAGTTATGGTCCCTACGTTCGCAGAGCTAAACCACCCCATAAGTTCCTTGTGGGGAGCATTAAAGTGATTTATCCAATGTCCGGGAAGAGGTGCGCCGCCCATGATATCGTAGGCGTCGCCATATTCGATAACAGAACATCCCGAAGATGCAATGGTTTGTGCTCCGCAGTCGAGAAACGAGGCGTGCTGGCTGCCCAGCCCGTGGCCGAATTCATGCCCCACTACTCCAAGATTGGTTGCATTGGAAGATGTGATAAGAGCAAAAGACATTTCAACCAGTCCATCCGCGGAATTAATCGTGATTTTCCCGATGGATGATAAACCGAGTGCGCTTGATGAGACATCACTGCAAAGAGAGGGAACAAAAATAAGAAGACGGCTGTAGTTAGGAAAGAAGACGCCGCTTTCAGCGGCGGCAATTGCCTCAGATCGCACTTGGAGTGAATTCGAACAAGGACGATTAACAGGGATCTGGTACCACCCTAAAACGTCAGCTGCAATATTCATTTTTGAATAGGAATTTTCCGTATAAAAATCGGCTAATCGACCATTTACGAAATTGCCGACCTGCTCTTTTGTCAGAGCTGGCTGGGCGGTATTTTGAAAATTAACCAAAAGCACTATCGTCTTCTGCTCCCCTATTGTATCAGGTGTTGCTTCTTCAAGAACTTCGACGGTGTTTTTGGTGCTAAAGGCAATCTTGTCATCAAGTTTTACGCCGGTAACTCTGACCTTGCTTCCCGAAAGCGGCGCGCTAAACGGATCGGTGGTGTGTAAAGAAAGGCGTTTATTAGAATAGATTAGGAAATAGTAATCTTTGCTTTTCTGATTTGTAAAATCTTCTTCAATGATATTTTCAAACTTCCCAACATAGTCAATTTCTTCTTCAATGTTAGGTTGAACACTTGAGGACAGTTTGCTTCTGATATCCTTGGGGATTTTATACTGCAGTATCAAATCCGGTCTTTTTTCGATAACGGAGAGTAGCTTTTCCTTCCTTTTTTGGGAAATATCAGCCATCCTTTTTTCAATATCTTCTTTTTTCTCTTTCTTGTCCTTTTTGGTTTTTTCTCCCTGAACCTGTGATTCTGAAGTTGCGGTTTGGTCTTGCTGCGGTGACGGGAACGACTCTGGAGACGGGGTGGTTAACGGCTGGGCGGATTGGGTAGTCTCCGGTGATGGTGATTCGGGCTGAGGTGGTGGTTGTTCCGGTTGTGTTTGGACATCACCTACAACTGCCTCATAATTGGCATACTCCGCAAGCAAGCTGTCAGTTAACATCTTGATATCGTATTCTTCCTGACTGGCAAAGGATTGCTGCCCCTCTTTGCGAAGCGAAACAAGTCCCAGTTTTTCACCGATCTGGGGGGCAAGTGAGGCCAAAAAGAGGAATGCAATAATGGCTCCAAGGCCGATGTAGACTTCTAAGAAATCGGCATGGGGGTGGCCTTTGAGGTTTTTACGGATATTATGATAGACAGGCTCGATGGGGCTTTCCCAGAAATTCCCCGTCGCAGGCTCGGCAGGCTGTTTTGACATGATCCATGTAAGTCCCGCATCGCATGTTGCGGGGCTTTTTCAAACTAATTTAATCTTAAGCTGAAAGTGGAGAACGGGTCAAATTGGGAAAAAGACGCTACTCTTGACCGACCGGGAGTGTAAAATTGTTCTTTTCTAAACTTCGTTCATACGCTTCTACATCAAAAATGCTGTCTTCCGGCACCATTTTTTCCAATCTGTCGAAAGTAAAATATTTCATATTCTCGAGTGCTTCTGCAAAAACGCTATGCTTGGTTTTCTGATATTCGGCATTTAACTCGTCCCCTACACTACCGCATCTGTCCATTGCATAAGACACCGGTTCGATATCGGTGCCCGGCGAAAGATCCTCTACACAAGCCGACAGGGCTTCAGTTACACTCCGTGGCGCTTCTTTTCCGACTGTTTTATAAGCATCAAATATCTGCGCCTGAATTTGCTCAAATGTCGGTGCCGCTTTTACGGTTTCTGTTACCGTTGTATTATCTTGGGTGGTAGCAGGGGTTTGATTATTTCCCACTTCACTTCTACAGCCCGCAACGATTGCTCCAACTAGAATAACTCCAACAATTGCGGCTCGCGGGAATATTTCCTGAGTGACTGGTTTTTTTAATTCACTTCTTTCCATAACCCATTTTCCAAAAAACTTTAGAGACAAATTATACACTATAGGTTTTAAACGTAATTGGTCAATAGCTTGGCAACATTTTGAATATTAAAAAGGCAGGTGTCAAACTTAAGGTTAAGAAAATCAACTTAAGGAGAACACCTGCTTATGGCATATACTAGCAATCCGTATGCACCCAAGGCAAGACGATACGCAGTCGATCTTGTACGCTTACAGGGAATAAAGGCAGCACAAGTTGCCAGAATGGTTGGAGTTCACAGGGTAACCATTGGTAAGTGGCTTAAGCGAGTGCCTACTGATCATAGGCTTCCCTACGGTACACAATCATCAAGACCACACCACCATCCAAACCAAGTTTCTGACACAGTGGTTAATAGAGTTGTTGCCCTGAGGAAGAAACTGGGTCGTTGTGCACCAGTTTTGCATGCACATCTTGTAAGTGAAGGATATGTAATTAGCCAAAGAAGTGTCGGTAGAATACTGAAAAGAGAAAGACTTGTTAGAAAGAAGAAACAGGCAACTATGTATAAATCTGTTTACAAAAGACCTAAGGCAGACTCGCCTGGCGCACTTGTACAAATGGATACCATTCACGTCCAAAAAGGTGACGGCTCTCGCTTCTACATCTACACCTTAATTGATCTTTACTCGCGCTTAGCATATGCCGAGTATCACTCTAAGCTTAGGCAGAAAATCAGCTTTCGTGTAATAGCGCAAGCGCAAGTTTACTTCGGTTTCTCCTTTTCGATGTTGCAAACCGATCACGGACCAGAATTCAGTCAAGGGTTAACGTTCTTGCTTAGCAAGAGACAAATTAAACTTCGTCATTCACGTATTAGAACACCAAATGATAATGCACATATTGAAAGGTTTAACAGGACAATACAAGAAGAATGCTTTGGTAGTGTTATGCCTAACGAAAAGACGATAGAACAAGACTTACGAAAGTATATCAAGTACTACAATTATGCTAGATTACACTTAGGACTTAACCTGTTAACACCTGGCCAATTTGTTGCCAAGGTCCTGTCCTAATTACGTTAAACTGTCAATTGTAGGCTATGGGGTCAATTTACTGCCCTTTTTCAGTTACCTCAAGGAAAACGGTTGCGACAAGAACAAGGCTATTTTCATACCTTTGAAATGCCTCAACCCTGTAGATTCCCGGTTTGCCTGTTTCTTTCGCAAAAGATATATTCCCCAGATCATCAGGCGAAACGGCAAAAGAAGTGCAGCACGCAGGATCCGAAAAATTTAAATAAACCACCGTTCCAGCTTTAAATCCCGACCCTGTGACTTTGTATGAAGTCCTTGATTCTGCGGTGTCCGGATCGACCTTGAGAATGGCTTTACGCTCCTTGGCCGCTGTTGCCTGATCCAGCTTTCTCTCATAAACACCACCAAACCGGTTCCCAAAATTTGTGCCAAATACGATAAATAAAAAAAATAAAAGAGCAAATAAAAGACCGATTACCAGAAGTACCGAAACGTTGGCGGATTTATATTTCACCGGATTGAAAGTCTTGTAATTTAAGTAAGACACTTTCCTGAAAGTGTGTCAATGAAAAACAATTTTAGTAGGTAATTAAATCCTTGATTTTTTCATAAACCGACTGTCCAACCGCCTTTTTGCCCAAAAGTTCTTCCGGCGAGCTGTAAGGGCGCGAGGTGATGATTTTTTGGGCGGTTGCCGGCCCGACGCCGGGCAGTGTATCAAGCTGGCTTTCTGTGGCCGTGTTGATGTTTATTAAACTTTGTACTCCCTCGACTCCAGCTTCTCCAACCCCAACCCCTTCTCCAATATTCGGAATATAAATTTTCTGGCCGTCTGCAACTTTGGCCGCAAGGTTGACCCGCGACATATCTGCGTTATCTGATAAACCTCCTGACGCCGAAACCGCATCGGAAACTCTACTATCTGCAGACATTTCATAAACCCCCGGCTTTAAAACCGCGCCGTCAACATGGACAACAATCTTTGCGGCTGATTGACTCTGGGAATCCGCAGAAATTATCTGGATATCATCGCCCTGCGATTGGGAATTTCTAAAAAGAAAAATGCCGGCGCCTAAAGCCAGAAGAAAAAGACCGGCAAAAAACAGTCCGAAAACTGCAAATTTTAAACGTTGATCTTGCCCGCCAAAATCTTCTTCCTGTAGATCTTCAGCCATTTTTTGAATGCCAAAATTAAATCTTCCGCGCCTCTTTCTTTCAGTTCTTTATTGACTATACCGCCATGATGTGGATATTTAAACATCCGTCTGTTTTGGCTGGAAAATCCGTGGGCGAAGTGGCAAAGTTCATGGCCGATGGTGTAGCGCACGACATCTGCAGGCACCGTTTCTTTGGCAAACAAAGATGTGATTGTGATGATGCTTTTTTGGGGAATTCTGGAAATTGAAAGTTGAGATTTGAAAATTGAAAATTTACCTCCGGCTCTTTGTCTCTTTGACCTTCCGGCTCTTATTAATCTTATTGACCCAAAGCGGTACTTTGCCTCCCTGCCGAAGCGAATTTCGATTGGATTGGTAATTTTTACATCAGAGAAATAATTTCTCAATAGATATTGTAGCTGGCTATCTAACCAATTTTTGTCTCTCATAAATAACCCAGTAAAAATATCAGAGAAGCGCCATTGGCATGACTGAAATCGAGTCAGACTCGATGAAAGGTGCCAAGGCGACCTGCTGATATTTTAACGTCGGAAAAGTAGTTTTTTAGAAGAAAATCTAACTGCTCTTTTAGCCACCCGTTACTGCGCATCAGCTAAATTATCCGATTCCGAGGGCACCTCTGTCAAAAAGTTTACCGTAACATATATACCATGGACTTCCCCAACCGGCACGAATTCATCCGTTGAGGACTTTTCAAAAATCGGCACAGCATCAAGCTTATACCAGACTCCGTAGTATCGTCCATCCTTTTCAATTTTCGCAAATTTTGAGTTAGAAGGGTATGTAACCCCGTAATACGCCTGTGCATCAACGCGATAATTTGGAAGCGTAATCCCTACAAGTTCTCCCATGTTAGGCTCTTCTCTTAATGGGATATATTCCTCATCGCCAAACACATGTGTTAGCAATTCTTTTTTTTTCTGTTCTTCGATGGGTTTGCCGTATAGGGTTTCTTGATGTTCATTAGCTTCAATTGCAAGGTAGGTAAGTGTACCAGCGCTCAAGGCGACAGCAGATGTGGCGACTGCTGTATCAAATAACTTCCTCCCAAATTCTCTTCTGCTTATTTTGCGGCTTAGTGGGCTTTCTTTACTCATAGCCCTATAGTCTATAACACCTAGCGTTAATTTTCAAGTCTTGATATCACTGTACGTCATGTCAGAGGAGATCGTTAGAAGTATGTTAAAACGAGGTTAAAACGAGGAGAGACCTCGTTTGTCAGTCAATCTTGCCTTCGAGAAAGAGCTTGACGCTGTTTTCGGAGACTTCGACAATGCCGCGCCGGAAAAAGTAGACATCCTGTTTTTTCTCCATGGTGTACAGAACCAGACTGTTGTAAATCACGCTGATGAAATTGGCATGGCCGGGCAAGATATCAAACCTGCCGGTTTTATTCTCGGAAGAAATTGCGCTTGCCACAATCTCAAAATCGGCAGCGCCGGTAAAATGGTGCCAGATAACAGAAACATTAAGTACGTTTTGGCCGTCCACGTAATTCCCCCAAATCTCCAATGTATAGAAACGCCTCCTCGGGCGCCGAATCCACTTTTCCGGAAATAATGTCGGCAACGTCGGCTATGGTTTTTGCGCGGGGCACAAACTTGCCCGGCCTGCCTGTCTGATCCGAAGTTACGAAGAAACTCTGAGTCATGTAATTCAAAAGTTTTCTGGCGCGGTGATAAATAACCTGATCCTCCTTGGCAAGTTCATATTCACCGACTATGGAAACAATTCTGTTCAAATAGCTGTACCGCTTTAAGATTTTCTCTGCTTCCACAAACAAATCGTAATGCTGTTTGCCTAAAATGTCGGGGTCAATAACCGACGAAGACGAAGCCAAAATATCGATTGCCGGATATTTACCCTCACCGGCAACCGTCCTTGACAGGACTATAATCGAATCGAAATAGGCAAAAGCCGTCTGAATTCCGGAATCTGACATATCATCTGCCGGCACGTAAATTGCCTGAATCGAGGTGATGGCCGCATTTTTGGTCGAAAGCAGTCTTTCCTCAAACATACCCACATCGGAAGCCAGAGTCGGCTGATACCAGTCTTCTGAGGGAATTCTGCCCAAAAGCGTGGAGACTTCATTGCCGGCCTGAATAAAACGGTAGATATTATCGACAAAGAAGATGACGTCTCTTGACTCTTCGTCGCGGTAGTATTCGGCCAATGTAGTCGCCGCATAGGCAACCCTGAACCTTGCAGCCGCCTTCTCGTTAATTTCACCGAAAACCAGAGAAACTTTGGAAAGAAGTTTCTTGGTGGTCAGGCTTTCATAAAGTTCGTGGCCTTCTCTTATTCGCTCACCGATTCCGCAGAAAATTGTGGCCGTGTTTTTTAAAAGCTCGGCATTGTGAATAAGCTCCAGAATAAGAACTGTCTTACCCACTCCCGAACCCCCGAAAATCCCTACTTTCCCTCCTTTTCTCATGGGCATAAAAAAATCGACGGCTTTGATGCCGGTTTCCAAAACTTCCTTGTGGATAAAAAGGTCTGTGTAAGGTGGAGCCGGTTTATAAATCGGCCGGCGGGCCAAAGCCATCAGATCTTTGCCGTCCTGAGGTTCCCCGAAAACGTTTATCAGCCTGCCGTTTACAGCACTACCTACCGGTACGGTTATCACTTCACCCGTTCGGGTGACAACCGCTCCCCGGAAAAGGGCCGTTACATCTGATAGGACCAAGGCAAATACCGTGCCTTCCCTGCTTGACGAATAGGCCTCAAGTTTTACCGAATTGTCGCCTTCCAAAGTCAAAAGTTCATGGCGAAACGGCTGAACGCCGGAAAATGCGACTTCGACAATATTTTCGCGCACGGAAATGATCCTGCCAGCTTCTATATTTACCTCCCGTATAAGTTGGTATTTGTGATATTCGGGTTATCGGTGATGTTTTGACGGTGGGCAAAAATCGTCACCTGCTGCTGCTTCTGCAAAAGGGATTTTTTAAACTTAAGAAAATCGTGCGTCAGCTCCTCCAGAAGCCTTGCCCTGGCCATCTGCTGTTTTGTCCAGTTCCATCTCTTGGCGGCGAGTCTGGCGTACTGCGCCTCATAAACCCGCTGGTGAAAAGAATTTATTGAAGTCTGGACTTGTAAAAAATCCAGGACTTCATCTGCGGTTGGCTCGAAAATATATTTTTTAGCAGGCTTAACCAAATCCGGAATTTCGCGCAAAACCTCGCTTCTTATCGGAATTTGCCGCAAGAGCGATTCTGTCTTCCCATGATAAACCAAAACCTTATCATATCCCTCCAGAATTTCCAGAATATCCTGGACAACGCGCAGATCCGGCCTGTCGTCGTCAAGGTCGAAATATCTGATTCTTGGAGAATCAACTTTCTCGCGCATCAAAATCGCCCGGCCGATTTTACCGATGACCACGGCATCGGCCTCGGTTTTTTTAAAATCGGCAATAAAAAGCCTGGAAATTTCAAAAATCAAATCCCCGTAAAAATCCTGGTTGGCGGCAATAAAAACCATGACTGTTTTTTGAACAGCGCCTTGTTTTTTGAGCATATACTGCTTCTTTCGCTTTACGTACGATGGGTCATTTGAGGGATAAATCTCAAAGACCCGCTTTATCGAGGCGTTAATCTTTTCCAATAATCCCCTGGTCTCTTTTATCGTTTGGTAAGTCTTATTAAGCCGCAGGACCGTAAGGGCAGTTAATGCCTTTACAACGGTTATCATCTCCTGCTGTTCAAGCAGTTGTCTTTTGCTGTAGACTGCCACCGGTTATTTGATTTAAAAAGCCTGCGTTTTTTGAAAGCAGTGCCGCAAGATAATTAAAATCTTTGGCTTTGGCAATTTCCAAGGCCAAGCTTTTGAACTTGCCTGAAAAATAGGCATCGATAATTTTTTGTTTGTCCGAGATTAGCTGACTCAGTTCTTTCTCATCCCAAAAATTGGCAAACAAAAGACCCAGCAAAAGATGCTGGAGGGGTTTTGGGATCACCGCGTGACTTGCCTGATCCAAAAGTGCCTCAATTTTTAAGCCAAAGTCAATTTCCGTTGAGTACTGGGCCGGAATTTCCACACCGAAACTTGAAGTTTCCCGGAATCGGTAGTAATTATTGAGCCTGAAGGCAATCATTCTCCGTAGGTCTTTTTCAACCGTAGATTGAGTCTGGTTACCAACCCTGGTTACCGAGAGAACATGGGAAATCGCCGGCCTTCTGCCCCTTTTAAACTCC
>MFBF01000010.1:2162-9627 GCA_001774865.1 Candidatus Curtissbacteria bacterium RIFCSPHIGHO2_02_FULL_42_15 | reverse complement strand
CTGGGTTTCGGCAACAGGCAAAGCCGTAATTGAGGCCGTTTTACCGTTTGTAAGCTTGATGTTGCCGGTCCGCTCCAAAAGCCTCGCCTGATGGTGGAAGATATCGCCCGGATATGAACCGCGGCCCGGTGTTTTTTTGGCAACCAGGGCTATTTCGCGGTAATACTTTGCGTGAGTCGTCATGTCATCCAAAACAATCAGCACATTCTGGCCTCTGTTTCTGAAAAATTCGGCGATCGTAAAGCCGGCAAAGGGTGCAAAATAAACGTATGAAACCGGGTCGGAAGCAGTTGCCGCAACTATTACGGAGTTTTTTAAAGAACCCGATTTGGAAAGCTCTGATTCGACGTGTTTGAGGTCTGATTTTTTCTTGCCGATGCACACATAAATGCAAATAATCCCTAATTGTGCTTGGCGGGTCATGGCCTGCAGTAAAAAAACGGTTTTGCCGGTTTTCTGGTCCCCCGCAACCAATTCCTTCTGGCCTTTACCCACCTGAACCATCATGTCGACTATTGTCACCCCTGTTTCCAAGGAGTCAATTACCCTTGACCTTTGCAGGATTCCCGGCGCCTTTACATCTATCGCAAGCTGCTCTTTTTTACCTGCAATAGGGCCCAGCCCATCAAGCGGATTCCCCAACGGATCCACTACTCTCCCCAGCATCTCTTGGGAAACTCCGATTGAAGCCGGTTCAGAAACCCGGGCTACTTTTTCCTGATGGGAAAGCATCCGCGCCTCAAGCATCAAAACTTCCACCAGATCGGGCAGTAAAACCTGAACTATCCCCCGGCTGCCGTTTTCGGTAATCACGACCTCCTGCGGCCTAACAGAAGGCAGACCCGAAACGTAAAAAAGCGGCGTTTCTATCGACTGGACCACTCCGTATTCGCCGGTTTCTTTAAGATAATCGGCAAAGGTTCTCATACGCTCCTCATCCGTGATTCAATTTCTTGGGCTTTGGAAAAGTCTTTGTATTTGCCGTGGTATTCAATTACCAAACCCCCGATTATCCCTTCATCGACTGCAAAATCACAGACGACTTTCCTACCTAAATTTTTCTCCAGCCACAGGGCGATTTCCTTTTGAAAATCTAAACTCGGCTCAAATGCCACAGTCAGAGTAATTTTGTCTATGCCTTCAAGAAACCCGGCAAGTTCGGAAAGAAAGTACCCAAGCGACGCAGCCGCAGGCAACCTGTTTTCTTTTTCTAAAGACAAAATGTACAGGTACATGCTTGACCCGACTTTAGTCTTTATCTGGCTTGAAAGGGAGCCGGCTCCAACTTTAAAGGCCATCGCAGAAATCGTACGGATATCGTCCCGGATCCTGGCAAGCTGGTCTGCTGCAAATATGCCGTCTACCAATGATCTGAAGGAGACTTTTTGATTCTCAACGTTTTGCATTTTCCAAAAGATTTTCTTTCTTGGCGCGCTCAAGCGCGGCTTTGACCAAATCCTCGTGCGTTGAGACATCGATTGCTTTTCCAAGTACCTGTTTGGCGATTTCATAAACCATGTCTTTTACCTGCTGGTCAATCCGGGCATATTTATCTGAACGGTACTTTTGAAGATCCTCCTGAAGTTTGGCAATGTCCCGGGCTACCAGAAACTGGGTCTCTTTGACAATTGCCCCCTGCGCCTTTTCAATGAAGGCGGCAAGCTCTGTTCCTTTCCTGGCGGCGTCATCCACAAGAGTCTGGAAATATTCCGCAAGCTTGGCGTCTATTCGGCGGCCGGCTGCTGCAATAAGCTTTTCAACTTCCCCCTCCAGGCGGATTTCAAGCTTTTTCGTAAGCTTTGCATTCTTGGCAGACTCCGGCTTTTTAACAAGCGGGATTTTGGCAATTTTTAAAATGGCAATTAAGACCAGAAAGGCCAGAATTATGTTCAGTGCCAGAGTCAATGCCAAAAGAGTCACCATTTAAAACCCCCTAAAACCTATTATATAGAGCGCCACCCCGAAACCGGAAAGGGCCAAAAGGGAAATCACAAAACCCGAAAGAACCATTGACGAAATTATTGTTTTTTTGGCCATAGGATTTCTGCCCAAAGCAACAATTCCTACTGTCAGAAACTTGACAAAAGCATAGACTGCCCCCACAAATGTTGCCGCCCCTATCAAAAAGCCCGCAAGATAACGCACAAAATTCCTGAAATTCTCAGGCTCTGAGAGCATTGCCAGTAAACCTTTTATTCCCGAGGCACCTGCAGAAATTGGAATGTCGACATATGCAATATTGATTTCAACTGGAATTGTTCCGGTGCCGTCACCTTTATCATAATTTTCAAGGGCTTTGCCCAAAACATAGCCCGAGGTTGTGGCTTTTTGGCCGACACCCGCTTCATCGCTTGTTGTTATAAAATCACCGATTTCAATATTCCCACCTTTTGTGGAAACCTTCACCTGGGCAACGCCGGTGGAGGCAACCGCCGAAGTCGCGTCACTTCTCGGTTCGATTGAAATAACCGGAGAACCGACAACTACTCCAAAGATGGCCACATCATATGCCGCAGTGCTTCTTACGAGACCCTCTTTGGTGATTGAAATGATATCTCCTGACTTGGCGTCTTTGTCTGCAACCTCAAGATTGACCGCAAACTGGGAAATTGACGGAAGGTCTTGGGCAAGAGTAGCCGATACCGAAAGCAATAACAATAAAGCCGACAAAGTCAGCGTTTTTAACATTTAAAATCCCCAATTTAGTTATATTACATTTATTGCAAGCAGTCCATCGAAGAAAGTGACAAGCGGATTTTTGCGGGAATTTAAAAGTATCTATATATATATTTAAGATAACATAATATATCAATTCTCTTTTATTTAGATGACTATGTTTATGAGTCTGTCCTTTACGAAGATTACCTTTTTGGGCTTTTTGCCCGAAACATATTTTTGGGTATTTTTAAGATCAAGCACCAGTCTTTGGGTATCCTCTTTTTCAATTCCCCGATCGACTATTATTCTGTCGCGGACTTTGCCGTTTACCTGAACTACCAGTTCAATTTTTTCGGACTCCGACACCTTCGGATCATATTTCGGCCACGGAGTATTATGAATACTCGATGGCTTGCCAGATTTGTTTTTGCCTGATGCCCCAGTCACCTGATTGCCCGCTAACCTGCTCCACAATTCCTCAGTCATATATGGCGCAAAAGGGGCAAGAAGAAGCAGTAGAGTTCGCACTTCTTCTTGAGTAATTAGTTCATAGTTCATAGTTCGTAGTTCTTTTCTACCCTGTCTCTGATCTATCAACTCAGAACTACCCACTGCACGCTTTTCAAGCGTGCCGACCCATTCCATAATCGCGGCAATCGCCGTGTTGTACCTCAAGTTTTCAATATCCTCGCTGACTTTTTTGATGGTTTTGTGCATGAGATGCAACGCACCCGAACTAATGCGGGTGGCACGACTGGAAGGGCCCCCGACAGCGCGCAAGTCGAAAGGTTCGGAAGATTGAGAAGGTTTGGATGGTTGAGAAGACTGAGCACTGGCGGGAGGGAAAGTCGTGACAGGACCCGCAGACATTACTAGTCTCCAGACTCGCTTTAGGAACCGGTGCATTCCCTCAATGCCTGTATCGCGAAAGTCGCCTCCCTCGCTGAACCGGCCGCAAAACATCAAATACGTACGCAGAGTATCCGCACCGAATTTCTCAATGTAGGGGTCGGGCAAAACAACGTTACCTTTGGATTTGCTCATCTTGGCGCCCTCGGAAATTAAAAGTCCGTGCGCGCGGAATTTGGAAAACGGCTCTTCCCAGCCAGAAGCAGGCATCTTGGCTGGTCCGCCTAATTGCCCATTAGGGTTTTTGGCGGAAAAATCAAAGTATCCAAAATCGTAGAAAACTTTCCACAAAAAGCGGCTGTATAAAATATGCAAAACCGAGTGCTCTGCCCCGCCGATATACATATCAACCGGCAACCAGCGCTTTGTGATCTGACGGTCCCACGGAAGATTTTCGGAAAATTCGGAGTGTCGGTGTATCTGTTTTTCAGCGTTTCGGTATGCCGGAATTTCAGATTTACTGACCTTCCGATCTGCTGATTTGCTGATACTCTGATTAACCGATCTACTGACTTGCTGATTTGCTGAGTTTTCCGGTAGGCTCACACTTGGATATCGCAAGAAGTACCATGCAGAATCAAGGAAAGTATCCGAAACATCGGTTTCCCGTCTGGCTTCGGATCCGCAGTCGGGACACTTTACTTTGACAAAATTGGGATCTGTTGCCAAAGGCGAAACCCCGGTTCCAGTCGGTTTAAAATTTTTAATGTAAGGCAATTCCACCGGCAAACCGGATTCGGGAACCGGATACCAGCCCGCATCGCTACGCGAAGTGTTGCTGGCGGGCCAGCCAGCCATTTCGTGACTGGAAATTGGAAGTTTTTTCTGCTTCTTCGCTTCAACAGTTGTAAACCATGATTTTCCAGCCTTTTCGCAACTTTGGCAAAAAATCATAGGGATGGGCGCTCCCCAATATCTCTGTCTGGAAATTATCCAATCCCTCAAGTGCCACATAACCTTCTTGACACCAAATCCTTTTTTGACTGCAAAGTCTGAAATTGCCTTTATTGCTTCTTGGGAATTAAGACCGTTAAACTCACCCGAATTCACAAGCACACCGTAGTCTGTGAAAGTTTGCTGTGAAATTTGATGGGCCGTGCGGGTGTCGGGAGGAAAACTGCCGACAGGACCCGCTGGTTTTACAACTTCAACTATATCAATCTGATATTTTCTAGCAAAAAGATAATCACGCTGATCATGAGCCGGTACCCCCATCACAGCTCCCGTTCCGTAAGACATCAATACATAATCGGCAATAAAAATCGGAACCCGCTTGCCGGTAACTGGATTTGTACAGTGAAAACTGGTCTTTATACCCGTTTTCACAACTTCCCTGGCTTTTTGATTTTCGGCCTCTGCAAGACCAATTCGCTCTGATTCGGGTTTTCTTATACTATCGGTAACATATTTTTGAATTTGCAGCCTTAACAAGCCTTTTGACTTGTCTAAAATCTTTATCACCTGCGGGTGCTCGGGTGCTAATGCCATAAATGTCACCCCAAATAAAGTATCCGGCCTGGTCGTAAACACTTCAACCTGACTATAACTTTCTATATCAGATTCGAACTTCAAGAGGAGTCCTTCGGATTTTCCAAGCCAGTTTCTCTGGGCAACTTTAACTTTTTCGCTCCAGTCGATCTTTTCAAGACCTAAAAGCAATCGATCCGTGTAATTTGTTATTTTGAAAAACCACTGTTCAAGCTTGCGCTTTTGGACCTCAGTTCCACAACGTTCGCAAACCCAGATTTCGGATTTCGGATTTCGGATTTCGGATTTCTCCGATATCTGATTTCTGGCTTCCGATTTCCGAACCACTTGTTCATCTGCAAGCACAGTTTTGCAGGAGGGACACCAGTTGACATCAGCCTCGGCTCTATAGGCCAAACCCCTTTTAAACAACTGGATGAATATCCACTGAGTCCATTTGTAATAGTCTGATATATAAGTTTCTAGTTTGTGAAACCAGGCAAATCCATTGCCTATCGCACGAAGCTGTGCATAAATTGCGCTTTCCGTCTTTTTGGAAAGGTCCATCGGATGTTCGCCAACTTTTAGGGCAAAATTCTCACTGTGGATGCCGAAACCGTCA
The DNA here is from genome assembly GCA_001774865.1 of Candidatus Curtissbacteria bacterium RIFCSPHIGHO2_02_FULL_42_15. Taxonomy (GTDB): domain Bacteria; phylum Patescibacteriota; class Microgenomatia; order Curtissbacterales; family GWA2-41-24; genus MFBF01. The sequence goes on along the minus strand of MFBF01000010.1, from coordinate 3,971 downwards.
AGGCCGATCGGTTCAAAAACTTCAAAACCCTGCATCCTTTTGAACCTACCGTGGATGTCCGAACCGACAAATGCATAGATGTTCCCAACATGCAACCCCAAGGCTGAAGGGTATGGAAACATCATTAGATTATAAAAGGGATTCTTCGACCTTTTTATATCGGGCTGATACAAACGCTCCTCCTCCCACACCTTTTGCCACTTTGGTTCTATAACACCCGGGTCATAATCCTGTTTACCCTGAGCTTTGCCGAAGGGCCACTTGGACTCAATGGCTTTCGGGTCAAAATTATCTGATAGTCTTATTTTGTTTTTTGATGAATGGTTTTGCATAGATAATCTATGAACTATTAGCTGTGAACCGTGAACTATCTTGGCTAAGTATGGCAAATTTGTGGCAAGATTGCAAAAATTTTGCCGAAAATTAAAGACCTATAGAACAATCAGTCATCGATTGTCAGCAGTTAATCATGCTCTCAAAATCCTATAAATAATTTTCCCGTAATTATTGAAAGAATTTCCAGAATTTTAAAAAAGAAACTTAGTATTAATTGCTATGGGGAAAAAAATACATTAAGCCTTTTGAAGTAAATCTTTTTTTCGTCAACTTTTATTAGCAGGGGGAAAAGCGCATATGCCAAACTAATAACACTGATATCCTTTGATCTTTTTTGACATTTCTTTTTTCACAAACCGATAATTAAAAAACTTCCAAAAAGTTAAGATAATTTATTTTTGAATTATATCAGAGGAGCGCCATTGGCATGACTGAAAGGTGCCAAGGCGACCTGCTGATATAAAAACGCTGTGGACCAGAGCGGACTCGAACCGCTTACCTCTGCAATGCGAATGCAGTGTTCTACCAGGTGAACTACTGGCCCTGGAAAGATTGTAGTTTGTAGATTTATCTATAAACTACCTGCTACCTACTAAGAACTAGCACGAAGTGCTTGGTGGACCGGAGGAGATTCGCCCGCCCGCCAGCGACTTCGCCGCAGGCGATGTTGGGCGGGTACTCCCTGTGGACCCGATGGGACTTGAACCCACAACCTTCACAATGCCATTGTGACGCTCTGGCCAGTTGAGCTACGGGCCCGAACTTTGCTTTGGGTTAACTCCAAGATTCTATCACCTTGCCTGGTGTTAGACAAACAGTATTTGCCTAAAGTAACCGATTGGATTATTGCAAAGACCTAAACTGGTCTCAATACGTACTTAGCAATTATTCCGTTTTTGTGCTAAAAATGGCTGTGGGGTTTTGAGTATAATTAATCCCTTAAATTTCAACAAAAAAAAGTATCAATACCTAACTACAGACTAACAATATCACACTTATCCTCTTGACAACAACCGTATAATATATATTTTAATAGAAGTAGAGGTGTCCCGTCACAGGAGAATCTGTCCCGAACCGGACGGTTGCGGACAGAGGGGAATCGGCTTAAGGGCAGAGGCTTTCCAAAAAGCCCAGAATGCCTAAATTCAAAAAAACCCAAAAGCAAGTAAGTCCCAACTCTTCGAGCCTGAGCCTCAGAGCCGAAGGCCAACAGCAAGACTTTGCCCCGGATACCCTGCTTTCAACCGAAAAAATAATTGAGCTTGCCAAAGAAGCCGGTGTTGATTTCGGCCCGGGTGATGCCGCAGAAAGAATCCGCTACTTTATTAAGCTTGGCATTTTACCCCACGCTGTCCGCAAAACTCCGGATCCGACACTATCCACTACCCACTATCCACTACCAACTACTCCCGTCGGCCACCTCCCCGCCTGGACGATTAAAAGACTGATACAGGCGGATAAGGTTTACAAAAA
>MFBF01000010.1:0-2130 GCA_001774865.1 Candidatus Curtissbacteria bacterium RIFCSPHIGHO2_02_FULL_42_15 | reverse complement strand
TAAAAAAGATAGAGGCGCGGGAAAATAGAAAGTTTGAAAGCCCCGAAATTTCAGAAGAGATGCCCGCGCAGACTGCGGCTCCGGATTCACAACCTATAGTTACGGGAAGACCGGCCATCAATCTTTTTCCCAGAGTCGGTCTTTCCGAAAAAGAAATCGAAAGAAGATTCAAAGAACACGAAGTCAAAGTCAGAAACATTGTTGAAGAGGAACTTAGACTGGCAGTCAAAAAACCTCCACCTCCCCTGCCGCCAAACAGGTTTCTGCAGACGGCAAGGATATTTCTGCTTCTTGCAATTGTCACCGGTCTTTCTACTGCCGTTTTTTACGCAGGCTCAAAATTATATAAAGATCAGCAAACTGCCCAAGAAACTGCTAAAAAAACCGCTAAATCGACTGGCACTCTGGGACAAGTCCTGGCAGCTTCTTCCGAAAGGCACAGACTTTATATCGACGCTGATACCCAAGTATCGGGTTTGACTACTTTTGATGAGAACATCACTGCTCCAAATATCATCTATTCTGTTTCTGCAGGCACCGGAATCACAGTGGCCGGAGGCCAAAGACCGACAATCAGCCTAGACGAAACGGAAATAGTCACCAGCGTCAACGATCTTACAGGCGATCTCGATGTCAAAGGATCAGGCGGAACCACAATCAGCACTTCCGGCTCAACAATCACCATTTCCTCAACAGCCGGCTTAACCGCAGAAGCCGACACTCTTTCAACGGTTACCGGCCGCGGTGCAACCACCAGCACTCTCGTTAACCTGGACGGCGGAATCGCCGTTGATACCTCCAATTTTACCGTTTCCGGCACCACCGGTGATGTTGTCACTGCCGGAGATCTGGCAATAAACGGCGATGATCTGACATCGGATAGTAATCTTTCAATAAAGGCAACAGGCTATGTACGCATAGGTGATACTACCCAAACCCCCGATATTGCCACCGGCGATGACGATCTTTACATCGAAGGTGATCTTGAATTTAATGGTGCCCTTGTAATTGGCACAAACGGCTCCGCAAGCGTCGGGGTAAATGGCCAGTGTCTTCTTTCAACAGGCGGCGGCGCACCCGGCTGGGGCAATTGTGCATCGGGCGCAAGTTCCCCTTTCCAGTCAATCAGCAACATTATTGATAAATTCGATGAAACAGACCGCCTTAGGTTAAGATACACCTCAAGCTCTGCCAATTCCCTTCAAGATGTCCAGCTTGAAATCACAAATACGGCAGCAGCCGCCCCGATCGAAGCAGACGCAATCCAATTAAATTTGACCGGCGGTTCGGGTGTAACAACAAGCGGCGTCTCCGGCATTTACGTCAATATCGAAGGCGCGGACGGCACCAACAATACGGTCTCCGCAATCAACGTTGACTTTGATCCGATTGGTGGTAGTTCTGGTGATAGTTTTATAGGGATTGATATAGATGGAGTCAGTGGTACAAGCGCGGTTGAGAGTGCTTTGAGAATCGGCTCCGGCTGGGACCGCGATATTTCATTTGCGGATTCCACAGTTGCTCTGGTAATGACTGCCTCCGACGGCCAGCTTGACGTAACAGACGGTACAAATACCCTGTTCACTATAGATGACACAGGATCTGATGCAAACGTCACAATTTCCGGTGATTTGGCAATAACAGGCGCCGATATTCTGGACACCAACGGCAATGAGTTTCTGCGCTTTACCTCAGCTGCCTCGGCCGTCAATGAAATAACCATCGCCAATGCGGCAACCGCAGGCGGCGTCACCCTGGCGGCAACCGGCGCAGACACCAACATTGCCCTGTCTTTGGATGCCAAGGGAACGGGAGCCTTTAATATAAACAACACCGGTACCGGAGATATCCTTCTGGGCGGCGGTTCAGGCTCAACCGGCTGTACCTTAACCAACGCAACCGGTGCCTTTGCCTGTGCCGGCGCCGTAACCGGCTCCAATCTTTCCGGTACCAACACCGGGGACCAGAACGTCTTTTCGACCATTGCCACCACCTCAGGCACCAGTCCGGTGGCCGACACAACGTCAGACACCTTAACCTTTACAGCCGGTGCCAACATCACCATCACCGGTGACTCGTCAACCGACACGGTCACCATTGCCGCCACCGATACCACCGGTTCCTTTACCC
>MFBF01000009.1:12393-15255 GCA_001774865.1 Candidatus Curtissbacteria bacterium RIFCSPHIGHO2_02_FULL_42_15 | reverse complement strand
CTATCTTGCCCACGCCGGGGGTTTTCTCTCGGGATTTTTATTATCAGACAGTTTTTCTGCAAGTTCCGGAACAAAAAGATAAACTTTAACAGTTTAGGGGGTTTACAAATCCAAGTTTATTTCTGATAAAATATACCAAAGGAGGTAATAGATGGATCCTAACGATCAAGGTCAAAATGGTCAAAATCCAGCCGATCCAATGGGAGGCGGACAAGACACGGGAATGCCCTCGGGCGGAGGACAGGATCAACCTCAGACTCCTGGAGGGGATATGCCTTCACCGGGCGCAGAAACTCCGGAAGAGCCTGGTGCTGAAGTTCCTCCAGCCCCGCCTGCAGAAGGTGAGTCAGAGGAACCCGTAGCTGGTGGAGACCCAACAGCCGCATAGAAATTTTAATCTTGTTGACATTGGAAGATTATAGACCTTAAGCTTAAGTTGTAGGGAATTCCCTTCAAATTAAGCAAAATTGAGCCTGCACAAATTTAAAAAACGCCTGAAGTTTTCATCAATAGCGGTGTTTCTGATTGCGTATGCCGTTATTTTCTATATTCTCGGATCCCAAAAAAGCATTCAGGGAATTATCGATCCCGGTGAGTTGAACAAAAACGGCAACGAAAATTCTTTGGACCTACCGATAAATTCCCCGGTCCCTTACGCAGATACCCAAACCAGCCGTGTTATTGCATCGTACGTAAAACTCTGCTCAAACATTGTCCATTCATACGAAGTTTCTTATCCCAAAGACTGGTTTACAAGCTACATTGAACAATCCCAGGAATGTGCGTTTTTTGCCCCATACGCATTTGTAGTTCCACAAGACACCAGTGATTTTTTTGTTCCGGTAAAACTTGAGGTACATAGCATTTTGGACTGGCCGAATCTTCAAAAGCTTTATCTTAATCCCAATGATTTTCAAAACATCGTTTCCATTGAAAACAAGGAAATCGACGGCAAACCCGTAACTAAAGTCAAAACAACGGCAACCGGAAACGGCTCGCAAAAACGCGGCCTTTTGGGCGTTACCTATCTTATTTTTGATGTCGAAAAGCCAGTTGTCGTCTCATATTCGCAGCTGGATGAGACGGAGGATATTGGTAAAACGGAAGAGGGTTTAGACGAGATTGCCTCAAGTTTTAAGTATTTCTAATGTAATTTTGGCAAAAAAAAGAAAAGGCCTCTCTTTCGAGAAGCCCTTTCAAGTTGCCTATCTTGCGATAAGCAAAAGTATATATACAGCGTGTAAAAAAACTTGTCAACCCCCCAAAACAGGTAGTGATATACTTTTGTTGTGCAAAAAGCGATTTCTGTAAAGACCGATAAAAAAAGACAGCTTGTGGACATCACTGAAGATGTTGAAAGGGAAATTGCCAAGTCTAAAGTCGCAGAGGGGGCCGTTATTGTTTTTGTCAGACACACCACCTGCGCTTTAATAATTTCGGAATTTGAAGATAACCTCGAAGGCGATCTTTTAAATTATTTTGAGAAAGAAGGTCCAAAAGGGCCTTTTTCCCATAGCCACGGGGATTTTTTAGCACATGATCCGAAGCATGCAGGTAAATCACACACCCCAGCACATATACTTTCGGCAGCCATCGGTCAAAGTGTAAATATTCCATTAAAGGGCAACCGAATGCTTTTGGGAACATGGCAGAGGATCTGCCTTGCGGAATTTGACGGCCCAAGGGAAAGAGAAATAATAATCCAGTTGCTTCAATGAAGGTGATAGAAGGCAAAAAGATATACAGCATTTCGGAAGTTAATTATTTTGCCAAACAGACGCTTGAAGAAATGACCTTTTGGGTCGAAGGCGAAATCTCCTCATTTAAAAAAAACCCGAACTGGAATTTTTATTATCTTGACCTAAAAGACGAAAGCGCCGTTTTGCCCTGTATTGCCGAAGAATTTATAGTCGGCAGTCTTAAAGGGGAAATTGCAGGACAAAGAATTTTGGCGTACGGCAATCTTTCCTTGTACGAACCATTCGGTAAATACCAGTTCAGAATATCGGAAGTCGAAGCAGCAGGCGAAGGACTTTTGCAAAGGCAGCTTGAAGAGCTTATCAAAAAACTGAAAAATGAGGGTCTTTTTGAAAAAAAACATAAAAAGAACATCCCCAAATACCCCAGAAAAGTTTGTATAGTTACCTCGGTTGGCTCTGATGCCTATAATGATTTTGTCAAACACACCACCTATAAATTCCCAATAATTGAGTTATACGCAGCAGACGTTCGCGTACAGGGAATTGGAGCAGTATCAAATCTTCTTAAGGTCCTTCCAAAGGCAGATAAAATGGGTTTTGATGCACTAGTCATAACGCGCGGCGGCGGTTCGATTGAAGATTTGGCGGCCTTTAATGACGAAACCGTAGCCCGTATGATATTTTCCTTAAAAACCCCAACAGTTGTTGCTATTGGCCACGAAGCAAACGAATCTCTTTCCGAGTGTGTGGCGGATGTGCGAGCATCAACTCCTACGGATGCGGCAAACATTATAGCTTTCGGATACCAATCTTTAGTTGAGTCTCTTGACCAGCTGGGTTTAAGGTTGAAATCAAATTCAGCTTACTATTTTTCAACTAATTTCCAGAGGCTTGACCACATTTTTTTTAAACTTACCCAAACTAAAAATACTTTCAAAGACTTGCCTCACATTATTAATTCCCTGAAAGAGTCCCTGATGCGGCACGAAAAGCTTTTGGTTTCTGCATCCCGAACAAAATTGCAGGAGCTTATCAAACTCCTTAAAAAGAATTTTGTTCTGTTAACAGAAAACAAAAGGCAGATTCTTGAAAATCTTAATAAATCCCTTGCCCTGCTTTCACCCCAAGACACTCTAACGCGCGGTTATTCGATAACTACGAA
>MFBF01000009.1:0-12301 GCA_001774865.1 Candidatus Curtissbacteria bacterium RIFCSPHIGHO2_02_FULL_42_15 | reverse complement strand
TCGTCGACAAACAATGACCAAAGTTCAAAAAACCGCCAATTTTACCCAAGCCCTGGCAAGACTCGAAGAAATAGTCGAGAAGCTCGAAAGCCCGGACCTTGATCTTGAAGAAGGTTTAAAACTGCTGGAAGAGGGTGTCGCCCTGCATAAACTTTGCAAAAATAAATTGACTGCGGCAAACACTAAAATTTCCGATATCCTTAAAGATGGAAATACCAAAGACGGGGAGGTGAACTAAAATAGCAGACAAAAAAGTGGGCGAAATTACCCACTACTACGATAAGATCGGTGTAGCCGTTGTTAAGCTTGCCGGCGGAGATTTAAAAGTTGGAGACAAGGTAAAACTAACAGACACGACGGGAGAGGAATTTGAGCAGGAGATAAAATCCATGCAGATTGAACACGCCAAGATTGAAATAGCCAAAAAAGGAGACGAGTTTGGGCTTAAAGTCAATAAATCTGTAAAGGATAAAAGCGCAGTTGTTAAAGCATGATTCACGTTTTGCACGGGGAAAATACCGATGATTCCGAAAGGTATTTAAAAAGCCTCCTGGTAAATTACAAAGACATCCCCAAGGTTCAGCTGACTGATAAGGATAGAATTGAACTATTTCAAGAAGCGGTGTATGCAGAAGACCTTTTTGAGACAGAGAAGCTTGTAATATGCCGAAACTGGCTCTCTTCCAAAAAAATCAAATTAAACTCACTTTCTGAGATTCCCCAAAACCGCACTGTCATTTTTCTTGAAGATACAAAGCTTGCGCTGGGGCAAGCTGCTAAAAATCCGTCTAATTTGCTTATAAAAGAATTCAAGTTGCAATCAACCATCTTTTGGTTTTTAGATTCTCTTTCACCCGATTTTTCCAAAAGCGCCAGATACCTGCCGCAGATTGAGACCGATAAAAAAAATATTCTGGTTTGGAACCTGCTTTTTAGGGTATCTTTGTTAATTGCGGTTAAGTATCAGGCGCGAAAAGAAAAATCGCAGGATTTTTTTGAAAGGAATATTCAGGATTGGCAGTGGGACAAAATTCAAAGGCAGGCAGACCTTTTCAGTCTAAATACACTTATCGGATTTTATCGTGGACTCTTACGTCTTGATTACGCAACGAAAAACGGTACTTCCGCAATGGATGAGAAATCTCTGGTTGCGATTCTACTGTTGAAGTACCTCCCTGCGTAGATGTTAAAATTGGTTTAAACCTTCTCAAATCTGCCCATTTCCTTACTTTAAATTGGCAGATTAAAGGCAATATGCAGAATTTAGTCTGGTTTTCTGAAGTTGATAAAGATGACGGAGCACTGGTTGGCGGCAAAGGGGCAAACTTAGGGGAGCTTACCAAAATCAAGATACCAATTCCCGGCGGGTTTATCGTTACATCGAATGCTTATTTTGATAATTTATCAAAATCCGGAGCACTTGACCGGATTAAGGGTATTTTGTACGGTCTTAACGTCGACGACCCTATGCTTCTTGAGTTAAAAGCCAGTGCCTGCCAGGAAGAAATAAAAAAAATTCGACCCGACAAGGGTTTCGAAAAGTCGATTTACAAATTCTACGATGAGCTTTCGAAAAAAACAAATGTGAGAGTGGCCGTACGCTCATCCGCAACAGCAGAAGATCTGCCCGAAGCATCATTTGCAGGTCAGCAGTCAACATTTCTTAATGTTCTCGGACACGAAGAACTCAAAGAGGCAATTTTGGGTGCCTGGGCATCGCTGTTTGAAGCGAGGGCCATTTTTTACCGAGTCCAGAAAAATTTCGATCATTTTAAGGTGGGTATTGCTGTACCCGTTCAAAAGATGGTTCAGTCGGAAATCTCGGGAATCATGTTCACGATAGACCCTGTCACAAATGACAAGAAAAAAGTAATTATCGAGGCAATCTTCGGCCTTGGCGAATTAATTGTGGGAGGGCAGGTAACACCGGATCATTATGAGGTGGAAAAAGAAACTTTTAAGATCCTTTCAAAAAATATAGTTTCCCAGGAAAAGTTTATGACATTATCGGGCAGGACTAACAAAATAGTACCGGTTTCTGCGGCTCACAGAGAGGACCAGAAGCTTGCAGATGAAAAAATTATAGAACTTGCCAAAATCGGAGTGCAGATTGAAAAGCATTATTTTTTCCCTCAGGACATGGAGTGGGCTCTTGAAGATAATAAACTTTACATAGTTCAGACGCGACCAGTCACAACAATCAAAGCAACCGATCAAAAACTGGAGGCGAAAAAATCGGATCAAATTACCAAAAAACCTATTCTTTCAGGCTCCCCTGCCTCACCGGTTATCGGCTGCGGTAAAGTGGTTATTTTAAAAAGCGCCAAAGAGTTGTCACGCATTAAACAAGGCGATGTTTTGGTAACCGAAATGACAAATCCCGATTTTGTACCCGCGATGAAAAAAGCAAGCGCCATTGTAACCGACCGCGGCGGCCGGACTTCACATGCGGCAATTGTCTCACGGGAACTGGGTATTGCCTGCGTTGTGGGAACGCAAAACGCTACAAAAATCCTGAAAGAAGGTATGGTAATTACGGTTGACGGTGCCAAGGGTTTGATTTACGAAGGAGATGTTTCGCCAGCCAAAAAAAATATCAAACAGCAAGAGCCGCAAGTTTTCGCCAAACACCATAAAACAGCAACTCATCTGTATGTAAACCTGGCGGAACCCGAGCTTGCAGCCAAAATCGCTTCTCAAAACGTCGACGGCGTGGGTCTTTTGCGGGCCGAATTTATGCTGGCGCAAATAGGTACCCATCCTAAAAAATTCATCGAAGAAAAAAAAGGGGAGGAATTCACGGATAAGCTGGCAGAAGAACTTTCATACTTCGGCAAAGCGTTTGGCAGAAGACCCGTAATTTACAGGGCAAGCGACTTAAAATCAAACGAGTATAAAAACCTAAAAGGCGGAGACAGATATGAACCTTTGGAGTCAAATCCCATGCTGGGATATAGAGGTGCTTTTCGGTACATTAAGGATCCCGACGTTTTTAAACTCGAACTAGAAGCTATTTTAAAAACACGCCAAAAATACAAGAATTTACACCTGATGATTCCCTTTGTCCGGAGCCCGAAGGAGCTTTCGACAGTGAGGGAACTTGTCGAAAAAGTCGGACTCTTTGAAGACAAAACTTTCAAATTTTGGATGATGGTTGAGATTCCGACCAACGTTATCGAGCTTCAGGAATTCATCAAGGTTGGCATTGATGGCGTTTCAATCGGATCCAATGATCTTACAATGCTAATTCTCGGTACGGATAGGGATAACGAAGAAGTAGCAGGCGAGTTCAACGAACTTGACCCTTCAGTTTTGTGGGCACTTGAAAAAACCGTAAGAGGAGCGCACGATGCAAAAATCAGCTGTTCAATTTGTGGCCAGGCACCGTCTATTTATCCAGAGCTAACGCAAAAACTTGTCCAGTGGGGAATAACGTCAATCTCAGTCAATCCCGACGCGATTGAGGCAACAAGGGAAATAATCTACCAGTCCGAAGAAAAACATTTAAATAGGAAAACATAAGACCTATGGCCAAAATTAAAAAAATCATCTCCCGTGAGATTTTAGACAGCAGAGGTGACCCGACAATCGAGGCAACGGTAATTCTTGACGACGATTCATTCGGTGTATTTTCAACTCCTTCGGGTCTTTCTACGGGCAAACATGAAGCTGTGGAATTAAGAGATAAAGACCCCGAAAGATACTCAGGCAAAGGAGTTCTCAAGGCACTTGGGAAAATTTATTCTGTGATCTCTCCGCTTATCTTAGGCAAAGACGCGGCTGATCAAAGAGCCATAGACAATCTGATCATTGCCGCTGATAAAACCAAAGACAAATCCAATTTAGGCGCAAATACGACGCTTGCAATTTCCGGTGCGGTCGCCAAAGCACAGGCACAATCGCAAAAAATCGAACTCTGGCAATATTTAAATGAGATTTCGCAAATCAAACTCGGACGTTTTGAGATACCGACTCCGATGTTTAACATTATAAATGGCGGGCTGCACGGGTCCGGCAATGTAGACTTTCAGGAGTTTTTACTGGTGCCGAAAAAGTCCGCATCGTATTCAGACAATCTGCGTGCAGGAGCTGAAATCTATTACCACCTGAAACAGACAATAGCATCCCACAGCGGCATAGTTCTGGTGGGAGACGAGGGGGGTTATTCGCCGTCACTGTACTCCAATGTAGACGCTCTGAAGTTGATCGCTGAGGCAATTGACACCGCTCATTACCAATTGGGTTTAGACGTCTTTCTGAGTCTTGACGTTGCTGCTACCGAGCTTAAAAAAGAAGGCTCTTACAAAATAAAGGACAGACCTATTCCTTTAAGCGAGGACGAATTTGTAGAATTTTTCGCTTCATTAAACAGTGAATATCATTTACTTTCAATCGAAGATCCTCTGGCAGAAGACGATTGGGATGACTGGAGAAAACTGACAGAAAAAATCGGCAAAGAAACGATTATTGTGGGCGACGATTTGATTACTACAAATTTGGAAAGACTTAAAAAAGCAAAGGCAGAAAAAGCCTGCAACGGGGTTATTATTAAACCGAATCAGGCGGGAACAATTTCGGAAACAATTAATGTCGTAAGGTACGCGAAAGAAGCGGGTTTCAAAATCGTAGTTTCGCACCGTTCGGGTGAAACAAACGACGATTTTATCGCCGATTTTGCCGTTGCAATCGGTGCCGATTATGCAAAGCTTGGTGCCCCTGCAAGAGGGGAAAGAGTTGCCAAATACAACAGACTTTTGGAGATTGAACATGAACTTTCAAAAATTTCTTAAATGTTAAGGCTTCCAAAAAAGCCCAAACCCTTAGTAATTTTGATTCTGGACGGTTGGGGTGTCGCTCAGGACAGCGTCGGAAACGCAATAACCCGTGCTAATCTTACAAATTTCAACGAGCTCTGGTACTCCTATCCGCACGCAACTTTAACGTCAGCCGGACAGTCAGTGGGCTTGCCCGAAGGTCAGGTGGGCAATAGTGAAGTCGGTCATTTGAACCTCGGAGCAGGAAGAATAGTTTTTCAGGATCTCTTGAGAATAAACATGTCGATTGCCGACGGCACGTTCTTTGAAAACGCCGCATTTAAGACAGCAGTTGAGCATATTTCAAAATACGGCTCTAAACTCCATCTTCTGAGTCTTGTAGGTTTGGGTTCGGTTCATAGCGACAGCGAGCACCTGTATGCACTTCTATCGTTTCTTGCAAAGCAAGGAGTTGCCCAGTCAAGAGTCAAGCTTCACCTGTTTACAGACGGCAGAGACAGTCCACCGACGTCCGCAAGGTTTTATATTAACGAGATTAAGTCAAAAATTGCCTCAACCGGTGTCGGTCAAATTGCCACAATCTGCGGTCGATATTATGCAATGGACAGGGATAACAGATGGGAAAGAACTGAAAAAGCCTATCAGGCAATTTGCGGCCAAGGTACAAATATTGAAAAAGACCCGCAAGAAGCCGTAGAAAAATCATACCGGGAAGGCAAAACCGATGAATTCATCGAACCGGTAATTATAGTTGATGAATCACAGGTTCCGGTGGGTCCTGTTTCTGATTCAGACGCTGTCATTTTTTTAAATTATCGGCCTGACAGAACAAGACAGCTTACAAAGGCTTTTGTTCTTGATGATTTGACACGGCAAAAAACATCGTCCGATGAAAAAATTTCCACCTTCCAAAGAGGCAAAAAAAAGGACAATCTTTATTTTGTGACAATGACACAATATGAAAAAGACTTACCGGTAAGCAAAATCGCATACGAACCAGAGGTAGTAGAAATGCCTATTACCCGGATTTTTTCGGAACTCGGTGCACGCCAGCTGCATATAGCAGAGACCGAAAAGTATGCCCACGTTACCTATTTTTTTAACGGCGGCAGAGAACAACCTTTCCCTAAAGAAGAAAGAATTTTAATAGATTCTCCGAAGGTTGCCTCCTATGACCTTAAACCCGAAATGTCCACACCTCTTATTGCTCAGACTTTAATTTCAAAAATCAACTCTAACGTTTATGATTTTATCGTCTGTAATTTTGCAAATGCCGATATGGTCGCCCATACAGGAAAATTAGACGCTACAATTAAAGCCGTCCAAGTAATCGACAAGCATCTAGGCGAAATAACCAGGATAGTATTTGGAAAAGGAGGTGGTTTGATTATAACTTCGGATCACGGAAATGCAGAAGAGATGATTAATTTACGAACGGGTGAGATTGATACTGAACACAATATAAATCCTTCTCCCGTTATTTTCGCGTTTCAGGAACTGCGCGGTCAAAATACCCAATTTCCGCAGGGGTTATTGGCAGACTTTGCTCCCAGCGTGCTTTCTTTATTGCAGATTCCCAAACCGCAGCAAATGACCGGCCGCAGTTTACTTTGAATGAAAAAGCAGTGTGAATTCGCCTTTCGGAGCAATTTCGGAGAAGTGTTTTATAGCCTCCGTGACTTTTTCCCTGCGAATTTCTTCATGAAGTTTTGTTAATTCCCTGCAAATAACTATGTCTATATCACCAAAAACTTCATTAATACTTTTTAGTGTCACCAGCAACCTGTATGGACTTTCATAAAAAATTATAGTTGCCGTTATGTAATTGGATGTTTTTTTTAGATTTTTCAAAATGTTGGTTCTTTTACCTTCTTTTTTGGGTAAATATCCGAAGAATATAAATTTATCCGTAGGCAGACCGGAAACAGTCAGCGCATAAATTAATGCCGTTGGTCCGGGGATTGCAACTACTTTAACGCCGCTTTTAGCTGCCGCGCGGACAAGCAGAAATCCGGGGTCCGAAATTAAAGGCGTTCCGGCATCGGAAATGATGCCGACTTTTTTACCGTCTTTGAGAAGGTTGATAATTGAATCTGTTTTAGACTTTTCTGTGTATTCATTAAAAGAAATCATTTTTACGCCTATATCAAAATTTTTCAGTAGTTTCCCGCTTACACGGGTATCCTCAACAAGCAGAATATCGAGATTTTTTAACGTATCTACTGCTCTTTTTGTGATATCGCCTAGATTGCCGATTGGGGTTGAAATGACGTACAGGATACCTTGCATTTTCCAAACATTCTTACCTTATGCAAAATAAATGTCAACTTGTTTCGGGAATTTTTTAAATTAGTACCGGCGAATCACACCAACACAGCGGCCCTGGATAGTTACGTTCGTGGCGTAAATCGGCCTCATTGTAGCATTTGCAGGCATCAAGCGAACTCTATCTTTTTCCTTAAAAAACCGCTTTAGGGTGACAACCCCGTTTTCGATCATGGCAACCACAATGTCGCCGTCATTTGCCCTGTTTGTTTCCTCTACTATGACAAAGTCTCCGTCTAAAATGCCATCCTCTATCATCGAATCGCCCCTTACCTGCAAAACATAGGATTTTTGGGCCGGACTGATCATATTTGGTGAGACCATAAATTTGGCGCTTGGGTCTGTGTACGGCTCAATCGGTGATCCGGCTGCGATAAAACCTAAAAGCGGAAGCTCGACGCCTTTTACGATTTCACTGATTTTTCTGTCTATGATCTCAATGCCCCTGGATAACCCTGACTGCTTTTTAATCAGTCCCTTTTTCTCCAGTGTCTGCAAGTGTTCATGAACCGTAGCAAGGGATTTTAATTTGAATTTTTTGGCGATTTCAACTAAAGTAGGAGCTTGGCCGAATTTTTCAATGTAGCTGTTCAAAAAATCCAGTATTTGTCTTTGCCGTTTATAAACAACCGGAATCATGGCTTAACAATACCAAATAAAACCCGAATATGTCAATACCTATATTCGTGTTTTGCGCAACAAGTCGCTAAAAACCCGAAGTTGTCAAGTGGGTGAAGCACTAAACGGCAGTCTCAGCTGAGGATTAAAATATCTTTTAAAAACTGCAACAGCATTATGTCCACCAAAACCAGCAGCAGCCGCGACTACAACATTCGCTTTAACATCTCTCGCTTTCTGGACAATATCAAACCTTTTGAACTCTTCTTTTAACTTGTCTATGTTGATCGTAGGTGGGATAACATTTTGTCTTAGAATCGAAGTAGCCACAAGGCTAGTAAGGGCGCCTGCTGCGCCGAGTTGATGATTCAGCATCGACTTTGGAGCAGTAATTGCTACCTGATAAGCATGTTTCCCCAGTGCTTGTACAAGGGCTTTCATTTCAGACAACTCATTTATTTCAGTTGACGTTCCATGGGCAACATAAACATCTACATCCGTAACTTTTAAACGTGCTACTTCTAAAGCACGAAGGATTGCTTTTGCGAGCCCATTATGGTCCGGTACAGTTTCATGATTAGCATCATTGTTCCAAGCAAAACCCGCCAGTTCCGCCTTGATATCAGCACCTCGTGAAAGGGCAATTTTTTCATTTTCCAAAACGACAATTCCCGCACCTTCAGAGGGTACAAAACCCTCGCTCTCTTCATCAAAAGGACGACTGGCGGCTTGTGGTCTTTTTGTAAAATTCTTAGGCAGAGCCCTTATATTTGCAAATCCGCCCATTATTACATCAGAAATAGTCCCTTCTGTTGCGCCAGATATCATTCCATCCATTTCGCCTTTTGCCACATATTCCGCGGATTGCGCTATGTTCGTCAAGCCAGTTGCACATGCAGTTATAGTTGTCCCAGACCTGCCCCGGAATCCAAAAGCCAGATTTATAACAGTTCCGACTCTCTCGGGTAAAATTTTAAAAACCGCTTCAGCAGGTATTCTTCTTGGGCCTTCTGATTTAACCGATTCAGCCGCCCGGCGATACTCTTCAACTCCACCGGTTCCCGTTCCAACATAAACACCCCACTGGTCGGGATCAATTTTTACTTCGGGATCACTATTAGTACAAAGAAGGCCGGCATCTGAGAGTGCGCCTCTCGCAGCAATGTAGCTGAATTGTGCTGCCCTCGAAGTGCGTTGCTTTATTTTTGTTTCACTACGAGAAAAAAAATTATCAGGGTTGAAATAAACTATTGGGGAAGCAACGCGCCCTCTGAATCTATCATCAAATAGAGTAATAGCTGTATTAACACCTTTAACTAAATTCCCCCAAGTTTCTCTCCAGCTAAACCCTAAAGGAGTAATGGCGTCCATTCCTGTAACGACAACCTTTTGTCTACTTTCCCTTTCTTTAATTTCGACAGATTGATCTGAAAACCTTTCACCGGACATAATCAACAATATTAGAACAATTGTCAATCAAAATCTATACTTCAAGTATTCAAATCGGAGTATAATTAAACTTTGTCATGAAATTTGAATTAAAGTCGGATTTTAATCCTACAGGGGACCAGCCGCAGGCGATTGAAAAACTCACAGAGGGAATCAACAGGGGTTTTAGAAATCAGACACTTTTGGGTGTAACGGGTTCCGGAAAAACATTTACTGTAGCAAACGTCATTAAAAACGTCCAGAAACCCACGCTTGTCATTTCCCACAACAAAACATTGGCTGCTCAGCTTTATCAGGAACTGCGTGAATTTTTCTCCAAAAACGCCGTCTGCTATTTCGTCTCTTATTACGATTACTACCAGCCGGAAGCCTACATGCCCGCAACTGACACTTATATAGAAAAAGAAACAGAGGTCAATGAGGAAATTGATAGACTTCGATTGGCCTCTACAACCGCTCTTGCAACCAGAGAAGACGTTATCGTTGTTGCCTCTGTTTCTGCAATTTACAATTTGGGTTCTCCAGAGGAATATCAAGTAGCGCGTCTTCAACTCGAAAACGGCCAAATTTGGCCAAGAAAAGACATATTAACCGCCTTTGCCAAACTTCAATATGAAAGAAATGATATCGACTTCATGCGCGGAACATACAGGGTACGCGGCGAAAATATCGAAATTTACCCCTCTTACGAAAAAAGGGGCCTTAGGATTTCATTTTCCGATGACAGTATTAAAAAACTGGAGTTTATACACCCGATAACTGCTGAAACTTTAGAGAACCTTGAGAACTTAGCAATTTATCCTGCAAAACATTATGTTTCTGCGGAAAAAACACGAACCTTTGCAATAGAAAGCATCAAAAAAGAACTTAAAGAAAGACTGGAGTATCTTGAAGACAGAAACAAAACACTTGAAGCACACAGACTTAGGGAAAGAACCAATTATGATCTGGAGATGATAAATACGCTTGGCTACTGCAAGGGGATAGAAAACTACTCAAGGTATTTTGACGGCAGGAAACCCGGCGAGCCTCCTTTTTCCTTGCTTGCGCACTTTCCCAAAGACTACCTTACGGTAATCGACGAATCCCACATGACCATCCCACAAATCAATGGCATGTATAGGGGTGATCGTGCTAGAAAAGAAATGCTCGTTGATTTTGGGTTTCGCCTGCCGTCTGCATATGATAATCGCCCTTTAAAATTTGAGGAATTTAAAGATCGTGTCAATCAGGTAATTTACACATCGGCAACACCTGCAGAATACGAACTTAAAATTTCAGACCAGGTAGTCGAACAGTTGATTAGGCCGACAGGTTTAATTGACCCTGCGATTGTTATTAAGGCAACTTCTGGCCAGATCGATGATTTAATTTTAGAAATCGAAAAAAGGGTTGCCAAAAAGCAAAGGGTCTTGGTTACAACTTTAACTAAAAGGATGGCAGAAGAGCTTTCCGATTACCTTGAAGAAAAAGGCCTCAAGGTTCATTATCTGCATTCGGAAATTCTGACTTTGGACAGAAACGATATCTTAGATGATTTAAGGCTGGGGAATTTTGATGTTCTGGTCGGTATCAATCTTTTGCGGGAAGGTCTTGATTTACCGGAGGTCTCACTGGTGACAATTCTGGATGCCGACAAAGAGGGTTTTTTAAGATCCGAAACATCGTTGATCCAGACAATGGGCCGGGCTGCAAGGCACGTTGAGGGTAAAGTCATTTTATACGCAGATGAGAAAACGGGGTCGATTGCGCGGGCGATTGCAGAAGTTAAAAGACGCAGGAAAATCCAGCTTGATTACAATAAAAAACACAATATCACGCCAAAATCAATCGAAAAACCGATACGCAATAAACTAATAGAAAGGGAAAAAGAAGAGGAAAAGCATGTCTTTCATGACCAGATTATCGAAGAGACCGTAAACCGTGCAGTTGAAGGATCGCTTCTTCCCGACGACCGCCGAAAATTTATAAAAGTCTTAACCCGGGAAATGAAAGAAGCTGCAAAAATTCTCGACTTCGAAAAAGCGGCATTCTTAAGAGACCAGATCCAAACAATCAGGTCGGCAATTTAGAAACTCACAAAGATATTTGAATACCCTAGAGTATTTTGATATAATCAGTCGTCATGCCTGCAAGAAACACAGTTGAAGTCGAGAAACGTTTTGCTACAGCAGTTAGCGAGACGGAAAAAATTCTCCAGCGCGTAATTCTAGACCGCTTTGCTGATTTACGTGGTGAAGGATCAATAGCGCCTGTATTTGAACTACCATCGAGCCCAACCACTTGGCGCTCAAGTGATGTAGATGGTAAACTTGCGGATCTTTTGGGCGAGAAAAATGAAAATGGTACAGTCGAAGTCACTGTATTTGACTATGGAGTCAGAATCTTTAATCCTTCTACGTTAAGAGCTTTATTTGTTGATTGCGTACGGCCCTTTCTGAGAATGGATGGTCTAATTAGCACTTCTCCTACTGATGAAGCAGCCAGATCATTTATTGGTAATTGCGCATCGGATACATTTCAGGATCGAACCTCACGTTCTTACCAAATCAAAGAAGAGCAATTTGCTGCCTATAAGAATGCTTACAGTATTCTAAGGCACATATCAGCTTTTCTTCGTAAAAACCCTGCCGCATAACTTCTTAGCGAGAAATAAATATAAGGCCCTTGAAGAAGTATTGTCACAGATGATAAAATTTTTCTTTGACATTCAACATCAAAATGCCGAACAAAATCTCAATTAAGGGCGCTCGAGTCCATAACTTAAAAAATATCAGTGTTGAAATTCCCAAGAACAAACTAGTTGTTTTTACCGGAATTTCGGGTTCAGGAAAGTCTTCGCTTGCCTTTGACACGATTTATGCAGAGGGCCAAAGAAGGTATGTCGAGTCACTGGCCTCCTACGCCCGTCAGTTTTTGGGGGTAATGGACAAACCCGATGTTGATTCAATCGAAGGACTTTCACCGGCAATCTCAATCGACCAGAAATCAACATCTCATAATCCGCGATCAACAGTTGGCACAATTACCGAAATTTATGACTATTTAAGACTTTTATTTGCCAGAGCCGGCCATCCGCATTGTCCTGTCTGCGGCCGTGAAATATCGCATCAAACTCCGGGACAAATCGTTGA
>MFBF01000008.1 GCA_001774865.1 Candidatus Curtissbacteria bacterium RIFCSPHIGHO2_02_FULL_42_15 | reverse complement strand
ATCATTTGCAATTAATGTCGGTACTGTTTTCCAAATGCAGGATGATATTTTAGGTGTTTTTGGAGACGAGAAGATTTTAGGAAAATCTATGCTCTCCGATATAAAAGAAGGCAAGAATACTATATTGATCTATAAAGCGAGGGAACTTGCGTCAAAGCCCGACCGCCGCACTCTGGATAGACTCTGGGGAAATCAAAAGTCTCAAAGCCAAGATTTGGAGAAAGTAAGAAGGATGATCGAAAAAAGCGGTGCGCTTTCGTGGTGCGAGAAAGAGAAGCAAAGACTTGCCAAAAAAGCAAAAGGATACATTAAAAACATCACGGCTGATTTGTATTACCAAAGTATCTTGGAAGAAGTGGTTGATTTTGCAGGGAGCCGCGAAAATTGAATCAGACTTATATTTCTGATATTCTTTGGGGTATATCTTTCGATGAGAAAATCTAAAGCTGGCGTTCCAAAACATATTGTAATTATTCCTGATGGCAACCGCAGGTGGGCCAAAAAACATGGTCTTGCGCCTGTTGAAGGCCATAAAAAGGGGTTAGATACTGCCTTCAGGATTGTAAAGGCGTCTAAGAACCTGGGAGTTAAAGTTCTGACTTTATGGTCGTTTTCTACCGAAAATTGGAGCAGGCCAAGGACAGAAGTGCATTATCTGATGAGGATTTACCAGATTTTCTTCAAAAAACACGTAAAAGAGTTAATCGCAGAAGGCGTCAGGTTCAAATGGCTGGGCAGACGCGACAGGGTCCCGAAGACCTTAAAGACTCTTCTGGAAAAAATAGAGCAGGAGACTGCGAAAAACAAGAATTACATTCTCAATATCTGCCTTGATTATGGTGGAAGGGATGAAATTGTAAGGGCTGTCAGAAAAATAATGGCCAGAAAGATTAAGCCAGCACAGGTGACAGAAAGCTTGATAGATCAGAACTTAGATACGGCAGGTGAGCCGGAACCGGATCTTTTGATAAGGACTTCGGGAGAAAAAAGAATAAGCGGAATGATGCCTTGGCAGACAGCCTACACCGAGTTTTATTTTTCCAAACTTTTTTTCCCTGATTTTTCGCTTGCCGAACTGAAGAAGGCTATCAATGACTTTGCCCTGCGCCAGCGAAGATACGGCGGCTGAAAATTTTCTCAAATGTCCGGATTTGATACAACTCCCTTTACTCCCTTGGAAGTTAGAAAGCCTTGGGGTAAGGAGATTCACTTAACACCTCAGGGTTTGCCCTATATGTTCAAAATTTTGTATATCGACGCCAGTAAACGGATTTCTCTGCAGTATCACGACCAAAAAAAGGAATCTTGGCTTTTGAAAAGCGGTCGCGCTAAACTTATATGGCAGAAAGAAAAAGGCGGGAAGCTGGTCGAGACGGTTTTGGAAGAAGGCAAGGTCTACACTTGCGAGGTTGGCCAGCAGCACAGGTTGCAAGGTATTACAGATTGCGAGATATGGGAGGTTTCGACTCCGGAAATTGGAACAACCATCCGTGTGCAAGATGACTGGGAAAGAAAGGATGAAACGCCGGATCAAAGGAAATTAAGGGATCAAGGAAAGTTGACGTTTGACAATTGACATCCCTTTTGTCATTCTCGCGAAAGCGAGAATCCAAACACTAGATTCCCGATCAGGTCGGGAATGACAGTACTATAAATGAAAGATTTTACGGCTAAACATTATGCCCAAAGAACTCACGAAAAAATGCGTGAGGTTTTGATGGAGCCCGAAGTTCCTAGTCCGGCAGTCCACTATCACATGGTTCGGGGAGGCTCTGATCAGCGCAATATTACTATTTGGGAGCCGGGGAAAGTTGGTAATGAGTACATCAAAACTTACGGTCACTATCATGTCGGTAATTTAGACGAGACTTACTGGATTTTATATGGTGAGGGAATTGCTGTTGTTCAGAAAAGGGAAGAGCGGAATGGACAACCTGTTGATGATGAAATTGAGCAAGTTTATGCAGTTCATGTAAAGGCAGGTGATTCGCTTTATATGCCTGCAGGCTGGGGGCATCTGGTTGTCAATATCGGTAAGACTTTTTTTGTGACAGCCGATGATTCTCCGGTGAATTTTGAAGATGTTGATCCGGTTTCCATGCCCGGCCATGCGGATTACGAAGCGGTCAGGCGAATGCAGGGCTTTTGTTATTACGTGATCGAGCAAAACGGCAAGCCGGCTTTAGTCAAGAATTCAAAATACAAAAAAATCCCCGAAACCGAAATTCTCCAAGCGCGTGACTATCCTCTTAAAAAAGGTTAAAATTCCAAGATAATGTGCGGGATATTTGGGTATGTAGGAGATCGGACCGACGCTCCTAAAATCGTTTTCGAGGGTTTAAAGACGCTTGAGTACCGCGGTTATGATTCGTGGGGTATTGCAGTCAAAGTCGAAAGTCAAAGTGGAAAGTTATTGGTCGAAAAACGTGTGGGAAAGCTTCCGCCGACTCTCAACTCTCAACTCTCAACTCTCAACTCGAATACTGCTCTTGGACATACGCGCTGGGCGACTCACGGAGGAGCAACCGAGGCCAACGCCCACCCTCATACTGATTGCTCGGGCAAAATTTCTGCGGTCCACAACGGCATTGTTGAAAATTGGGAAGAGATAAAAAAAAGTTTATCTAAAAATCATCACTTTAAATCGCAGACGGATACCGAAGTTGTAGTTCACATGGTTGAGGAGCTTAACCAAAAACTGCCTTTTGAAGAGGCTGTAAGACGTGCATTTTTAAGGCTTAAAGGCTTGAATGCGTTTATTTTTTTGAAGCATGACGGAGAAATTGTCGCTGTAAAAAGCGGGTCGCCCATGGTAGTCGGGCTTGGCAAAAACGAAGTTTTAATCGCTTCCGATTCTGCCGGCCTTCTGCCGTTTACCGACAGAGCCGTTTTTATAAAAGATGGCGAAATGGCAGTGATTTCGAAAAAAAACGTGAGAATCATTAACGCTCAGGACGGTAAAAATCAGAAGGTTCAAATCTCGCAATTAAGTCCTCAGAAAGATACATCTTCAAAAGATGACAAATTTCCTCATATTATGCTTTCTGAAATTTACGACCAGCCGAATGTCCTTCGCAGTCTTGCCGAAGGCAACCAAGCCGCAAAATTAGCAAATTTAGTAAACAAAGCCTTTGGCATATTTTTCGTAGCCTGCGGCTCGGCATCTTATGCTGCACTTTCCGGAACTTATCTTTTTTCCCGCATTGCCAAAAAACACGTAAATTTTTCCATAGGATCGGAATTTAAATATCAGGAAGACTATATCCATAAAGGAACTCTGGTTGTTCCTGTTTCCCAAAGCGGCGAGTCGGTAGATGTTATTGAACCGGTTTTAAAAGCCAAGAAAAAAGGTGCAAAAATTGCAGCCCTTGTCAATGTTGAGGGCTCAACACTTTTTAGAATTGCCGATTTTAATTTTCTTTTGGGCGCATGGCCGGAGCGGGCTGTTGTTGCGACCAAAAGCCTGACTGCTATGGTTGCTGCTTTAATCATGACTGCGTACTCTCTTGCGGGCAAAGGAAAGGAATCAAAAAAATTAATTAATGCGGCAGCTTTGGACATCGAAAGATTTTTGGCAAATTCCCAAATCGGCAAAATAAAGAGACTGGCAAAACGGCTAAGCCGCGCAAATGGCGTTTATATAATCGGCAGAGGGCTTTCTTACGCGGCGGCACTGGAAGGGGCTTTAAAGCTTAAGGAAGCGTGTTATCTGCACGCTGAAGGATTTGCTGGCGGAGAATTAAAGCACGGAGTAATTGCTTTAATCGAAAAAGGCACGCCGTGTATTGTTATTGCCCCCAATGACGAAACATACGATGAAATTATTTCCAATGCGCAGGAAGTGAAGGCACGCGGGGCATACATCATTGGAATTGGGCCCCGGAATAATCAGGTTTTTGATGATTTTGTAAAAACCGGGGATTTGGCGGAGGCCACAATGATTTCCCAGATTGTTGTCTTACAGCTTTTGGCATATTTTATAGCGGTTGAGAAGGGGATAGATCCTGATAAGCCAAGAAATCTTGCCAAAAGTGTGACAGTAAAATAGTAACTGGTAAGTAGTAGCTGGTAACTGGTAAATTATTAGCTATGACTTATAAAGACCTTGAAGTTTATAAAAGATCGTATCGGCTAACTCTTGAGATACACAAGTTTTCATTAAAGCTTCCAAAAAGCCTGCAATTTGATATAGCTGATCAAATAAGACGTGCTTCTCGTTCGGTTGCCTCAAATATAGCAGAAGGCTATGCAAGGGCAAGATCTAATAAAGACAAAATTAACTTTTTGAGAATGGCTCTGGGTTCAAACGAAGAGATGCTCTTCAATCTGGATTTTTTAAAAGATTCCGGGTTGATGGAAAATCTTTGTATACAAGATGGTCGAGCGAGTATACATCTAACGGAAAACAATTATATAGACTTATCGAGTCTTTGAAATGAAACAACCAGCAACCAGCAACCAGCAACCAGTTACCAAATTGGGTGCGAAACAACTAAGAGTTAGTAAACCATCCTCTCGGGATATTTCTAAAATAAAGCGTCGGGATATATACATCATCTGCGACAATATTCTGGATACTTACAACATCGGCTCGATATTTCGTTTAGCTGATGCGGTTGGTGTTAAAAAAATCTATCTTTGCGGCGCAACCGAAACCCCGCCAAATTCAAGAATCAGCAAATCGTCGGTGGGGACTGATAAATGGGTGAATTGGGAGTATGATGCAAGCGCAGCGGAAGCAATCCAAGAAATCCGAAAGCGTCATTCTCGCCCCGATCGAGAATCGGATCCTCGCCTGCGCGAGGATGACAAGGGAAGGGAAATAAAGGTGATAGCCATAGAGCAACATCCAAAGGCGATCGATTTCAGGAAGGCCAATTACCAGTCACCAGGCACTAGGTACCAGGTACTTGCCTTTGTTGTTGGTCATGAAACAAGCGGTGTTTCCAAAGAAGCATTAGAATTGTGCGACCAAATCGCCGAAATTCCGATGTTCGGGGTGAATCGTTCGATGAACGTGATGGTGAGTCTGGCGATAGTGTTATATTGCGCCAGAGCGAGGTTAAATTAGTTATCAAATTGAAAAATTTAGGGGTAACCGTTTATAAAATGTTAAGTATAGCTTATGCAGAAAATAAATATGCTCAATTTCTCTATGGACTCTTAACCTCAAATGTTTTTTGGGTGCTGTTTATCCCGCCCAAAACACAAAGTACCCAAGTTGGCCCAGTAGCCTGTGGGTCGTTGTCGTTTTCGGCACACGCCCTAAGCGTGTAATCCTTAAAGCCGCCGGATGCAGAATAGAAATATGGGCTGTTATTCTTCGGGTCTACAGGTATAGTTTTAATATAATCGGGAGTCGTTAATTCGCCTCCATAAATTGCATTTGGCACAGTACCTGCCGTTTGGTCTCCTCTGTAAAGCTCCAAAGCTTTCTTAATCGCATCAAGATCGGCTTTCCTTCTTGAATCCCGGCCCTTTGCTTGAGCAGAGGTAAAAGAAGCAATGGCAAAAGATGCCAGAATGCCGATTAAGGCGATGACAACCAGAAGCTCAATCAAAGTGAACCCCTTTTGATTAATTTTTAATTTTAATTTTTTAATTTTCATTGAATTTTCAAATTCTAATTTTTAAACATTTAGATTTCATTTTAAATTAATGCAAGCAAGACCTAAAGTCGCAAATTGAAAATTGTAAATTGAAGGATGGGCATTAATTTAAGGATATTCTACGTTTAAGAGTTTGTCAAAACAATACTGACTATCTGCTGTATTTGGGTGTAATATTAAATAAAGAGTGAGATTCGTACTTAGATATTTTTTACTTGCCGTAGTTTTTGCCGGTGTTTTTTTTGCATACAGCACCGCTTTTCCTCAAAATGCCTCTGCCGCCGGCTGTACATTTTCCATTTCGCCGACCACCATTGCTCCGCATGGGGACTTTACGGTCAAAGTTCAGAATTTGACCGTTGGGAACCTATCCGATTACGTTATTGCTTATGACGCAAGTTCTTTTTATACAATATGGACAGCTACGTCTACAACTTACAGCGTTACTGTTAATGTAGATCAGATTTTCGGTTCAAATTCACCTCAAGCACTAGGCGGCAGTTTCCAGATAGCGGTTGGAACTGTTCAAGCAGTGGGTCAGCCAGGAGGGGAAATCTGCAAAGCGATGAGTAGCAGTACTGTAACCGTTGACCCTAGACTTACTCCTCCCCCCACCCTTACTCTTTCAGCCAGCCCTTCCTCAATATCATCCGGAGGATCATCAACTTTAACCTGGAGTTCAACAAACACAACCGCCTGTACTGCCTCAGGATCCTTGTCTGGAAGTAAACCAT
>MFBF01000007.1 GCA_001774865.1 Candidatus Curtissbacteria bacterium RIFCSPHIGHO2_02_FULL_42_15 | reverse complement strand
GCTTTTCATAGCCGTTAATAGACCATTTTGCTGAACTTACGCTTGGATCTAATGTCTTCCCTACTAAAAGATAGTCAGACTGCGGTCTCGGAGGCGAGCTAAGACTTACGCTAATTGCACCGCCATCGCCGTCGCTCGCATCACTTCCTACATCTCCTCCCGTTGTCTCAAACCAGGCATCGACCTGGACGTGGTAGGTAACGCTTCCGGTACTTACGGTGCTATTGTTGCTCCAGCTGTAATCGTTAGGCGTACAGCCAAAAAGTACATAGGCATTAGCCTCAAAATCCCCCGCAATACTGCCTACGTTAAAAATAATTGGAATGGGAGCCGAAGTCTGTCCGGGAGTCAAGCTGGGAACATCATAAGATCCTCCGTTTGCCGGCGGGCTCGACGGACTATTGGGCGGAACGGGCGGAGTATTGCTGCAAACAGGCAAGTCAGGCTCCCCGGCCTGACCCGGCCAGATCCCCAAACTGTTTGCCAAACCGGAGAATGTCTGTACCGAATCCGAATTATTGGTGATCTGTACCTGAGCAGTTGCAGTTTCATCTGCAAGATAAGCGCGGCTAGGTTTGTTCCACGAATCCGGAACAAAGATCACCGAAAGGTCAAAACCCTCGACACTATAGTCGTCGGTTGAAACGTTATCACCTTCGTTGGTTTCTGTAATCTCGCAGTTTGAATCGGCCATGGCACTTGCGGTATGCGAACCCAAGTTGGAAGGCAAAGTAACCGGAATCGTCAGGTTGGCACTGGCCCCCGGCCCAAGCGGTGAGGCCCTGTATGTGGCATGTTTTACGCTGTCGCAGTCCATAGTGCCGGCCAAAAGGTTTATGGCCACTTCAAAGGAATTAAAATCGGTACAATTCTTGCCTAAATAAGGACCCATAATAAGACCATCAAAGACATTGATAGAGCCGTTTGTATCCAAATCGTATCTGGGATTATAGGGTACGAATCCAGCAGCCGCAAGCAGTGCAGTATCCGCATTATCAACTATTCGGTCATCATTAAAATCCGCAGGCAGGGCATCAACGGCCTCATCATTGGCAATTGAAGTTGCCGAACATACGCTGTTTGCGTTCGTACCCATGTACGCTTCTTCCGTGTTGGTAAAGCCGTCACGATCGGTATCATCGGTTAATTGCGGAAACGTATATCCCTGGCCGGCGTTTTTGACGGTCACTGTCGCATTAACGGTTTGAATCGGCTGGCCCGGCTGGCCGCCATTAACCTCAAAGCCGGTCACCTGCAGATTCGGCCGGCAATCGAGTGTGGTAAACGAACCGCCCGGCGGGCTTAAATCGTCGGCTGTGCCGGCATCCGGTCCGTCCGGGTAAATATGACTGCTGTCCCCGACTCCGTTAAAGGCCTTAAGCCGCCACCAATAAGTTGTGTTGTTTTCAGGGCCAAGAGGTGTACCCGAGTCTAAAGGAATTCCAGGATGCCAGTCAAATTTGTTCTGATTGGCGGCCACAGTTTTGACGCCCCATGGGCTGGGCGAGCCTGCTCCTGTCCACTCGGCCGTATTGACATCCAGCCAGTAACCGGTTTCATTTTGCGAATTTATCGACCAGCTGAACCTAACAAACGGTAGATTATCGGTAGTACAGACTTTTATTACGGAAAGACCACCGGGGTTGGTCGGCAGAGAAACCACATTAAATGTAATCTGCTTAACGTTATTGGCACCCATTGTCGCAATACTGTCATCTGCCTCATCAACGGTACAAAAACCGTCTACAACCGCCTTTATTTTGTATGTACCCGGAGTGGAAGGTACGGTGAAAGTATCCGTGTAAGTAATTACTTGGCCGTTTGCCATCCCTGATTCAAATTTCCAATAACCGCCGCCGTCAAACTGGTTGAGATATGATTGATCATAGTTACAATTCAGCATATTGTTCATATTCCTGGTTTCGGTATCGTTGCCGTACCAGGTATAGATTAGGGACGGCGGTGTACCGGTACTGTTGTTTTTGATCTTAATTGTCACATTAACGGTTGCCCCGGGCGTGTAATCCGTTTTGTCGGTGGAAAGCTGGGAAATAACAAGGTCGGGTTGAGTACACGCGGGCATATCAAAAATTAAAGTGGTCCAGCCGGACCAGTCTGTTGCCCCGTCTGAGCCGACATTCCCGAACTTTACCCTAAAGGTATAGGAGGTATTTGCACTTGGAATATTGGAAATGGTTCTTACGGTGGTAATATTATTCAGTATGCCCGAATCATATATCGTCCCGCTTTCAAAGCCAGACAAATTAAATTCTGTTTTTGTGGGTGCGCCGCCAGTCGCCTCCCACCTGAACTGTGCTTCAAATGTATTTGGCGGATCGATGCAAGGTGGCTTGGAAACAGTAAGGTTTGCCGGCTGATCGGGTGGGCTCGAACACCTAGGCACGTTCCATGATGGCCCGGAAACCCAAGTACTCCAGCCAGCTGAATTTCCAGCTTCTACCTCCCAAGTGAAATTAGCATTCGGTGAAAGTCCCCAGAACCATGTAGAAAGTGTATAGCTTTTAGAGCTGTTCAGCGACCAGTTAATTGGCGTTCCGCCTGTTATCGAACCATTCTTATAAAATTTCAGCTGGGCCGCGGTTGCGGCCGAAACGTTAAATGTAAGTTTTATATTTGGCGGGTTGCCACTGTTGTTGACCGAACCTCCGTAGTTGGTATCGGAACAGGAAGGCAAATTGTAAACCCGCAATGTAGTCGGCGCAGGCGGGGCAACTGCGGATTGACAGGTGGTATTGCTGTAGGCAGGCGAACTCCAATTATTTTGGTATGGCGAAGGCGGTTTGGCATTGACTCTCACATAATATCGCACGCCAGGCGTCATGCCGCTCCACGAAACCGAGGTTTGACTGGCCGACACTTCTGTCACATAATCGCCTGCGCTACCATCAGGGTTAGCGTCAGTTGCACGAATAAGTACGTATTTGTCAACGTTATATGGCAAACCCGCTGCCCTACCGTACATTTGCCACGAGAAAGTAAGTGCGGTTCCCGGACTAGGGCAGGAAATGGTAGTTATCTGCGGTTCACCACAGGAATTTGTAGGGGTAACATATTGCGTTGCCCAGTAGACACTCACGTCAGGAAAGGCGTCTTCATCACCGCCCTGTTGCCTAACAGGCGGATCATCACAATCTGTCGCCCAACTTACATAATAGGGTTGATTAACCGGTTCGTCTGTATCCCATATAGTACGAGAGGCATTGGCTGGCACCCAGACGCTACTATATCCAAATTCTTGTCCACCGCCATCTCTAAAATTGTAATATACTGTTAGGCCGATTGCCCCGTCATTTTGGAATTTTACAGTTAAAATAGCTTGCCCAGCTTCAACTGCGTCTGCTTTAGCTGAGGCTATAAAGAGCGCAACTAAGAAGAATAATGATATAAACAAAATCTTTTTTAACATAAAAAGCTAAATTTTTACCGATTCAGGAAAATACTTTTCCATTTGGCTCCAGTTTTGGGCGAAATTTTCTTGTAAAAACTCCCCAAGCAGTCCGACAGCTTCGGAAATTTGGCTATTTTCAGTTCGGTTCTTTTCTGCGCGCAAAATCTGCAAAGCATTTAAGTAATTATCCCATTGTGTACCCGAATCACTGGATATCGACGCCGCCTCCAGTTTTTTCAAGACGTCATCTAAAACGGGTTGGTCTATAGCCTCGGTATTGCTCAAAAGCTCGACTACGTCGGTAATTACCGCAGGATAATTTGGCTGACCGCAATCTGTATCCAGACAGAAAATTGCAAAATTCTGATTTTTCGATTGATCAGGAAATTCTTTCCGAATAAATTGGGTTAACTTTTCCGCCTGAACGCGTACTTTGGAGTCATGGGAAGCTGAATACATGCTAACCAAAATTGTAAAATTTGAATTAAATGCCTCAAACTGCTTTTGAGGGTCTTTTTCTTTTGAGGCGGTATCTAGATTTTTATTGAAGCTGTTCTTCCAAAGCGAGCTGGAAAAACCTAATAATTCTGTTTCGTCTTTAAATTTATCGATAAATGAGGTTAAATTTGCCTGTTTTTCTCTCGACTCAATAATTTGTTCGGTGAGAAAAAAGGTAGAGATTAAAATAAAAATAGCAACCGTAGCTAAAAGAAAAACAAATTGCCGCGGGCTAATAAAATCCGGCACGGCTTGCGGAAAATTAGTAATAAAACCCTTTGGTATTTTGGGCAGCATGACAGACTGAATTTAGGGCTCTAACTCAATTGAAGCGGAGATGGAGGCGTAAAGTCAAGTAATTTTTAAGGGGATTTTTACTTTTTTCGGAAATTTACTTATCGGCTTGGGGACATGTCTGGCCGATCGCTTGTAATAAAAATTCTTTTACTTGATCCGTTAGGTAAGACCCCTTACCAACTAAATAATTGCAGGCAGCTACTGCGGCCAAATAAGGCCCTTCATACCCGGTCTGTTCGTGAAAGTAATACATTCTTTGTATAATACCATTACAACCGACAAGTATATCATCCACATTTGTGCTTTGACAATGAACTATATTCAAATCAAAATCTTCTCGTTTTATCTGACCTGAACTTTTAAATATATACTTGCTTGTATCATAGAGCTCCGGGTTGTATGCATCATCGATTGACTTAATCATTGAATTTACATCTGTTGGTACAAACTCGGCATCTGCAAGTTTTTTAGGAACAATTTGTGTCAGTTCTGGTGATGGGATTGGTTCAGGATTAGGTGTTGGGGTTGCTGCGATTGTTTCGGTAGGAGCAGGTGAATTAGCAGGTTGGGTTGGGGTAGCTTTAACTTCCTGACCTTGGCCGCCTTTGCAGGCAATCGCAATTAAAGTAACTAAGGAGGCTGTTACGCCTGCCACAATTCCTAATTTTCTTTTGGTTATTTGGCCTGAAGTTAAATCGGCAATCGGAGTAACCTTGCGATCCAGCTCTGCCCGTCTTGCGGCCTCGATAGCCCGAGTCCTTGCTTCTGAGCCTTGATGAAACCTTTCAAAGACCGATGGTCCTGCATATCGTTCTTTCCCCGCTCCAACAGTAACCATTTGATTTGGTCTGCTCATCGCCGCAAACTATACCGCTATAGGCCCACTTTTGTCAAATCCGCCTATCTAGGCTATAATTTCCTTAATGACAAAGGCGACTTTAGAGAAAGAAATCCAAAGTATCACAAGCCAAATTGTCAAAAAATACAAACCCACCAAAGTCATCCTTTTTGGGTCAGCCGCACGCGGAGAATTTGATCCGGAAAAAAGCGACCTGGATTTTTTCGTGGTTAAAAATGACAAGCGGAAAAAGTTCAAAAGAATGCAAACATTGTATCAACTAGTTCAAAAAAACCTGCCTGCCGATTTTATAGTCTATACACCCAAAGAAGTGGCGGAGAGGTCAAAACTCGGTGACCCTTTTATCCTCTCAATTTTAAGAGAAGGTAAGATTTTGTATGGCCGCTAAAAAAATTATTCAAGAATGGTTGCTGACTGCAGAGAAGGATTTAAAAATCGCCAAAGAAGATATAGACAAGCTGGAAAGGCGTCAGGACGTCAGTTTCCATTGCCAGCAATCTGCAGAAAAATTTCTTAAGGCGTTTATCATCTTTAAGAATCTTGAATTTAGACCCACCCATGATTTAGAAACATTACTTCAAATTTGCTCACAACAAAACAGAGAATTTGAATCAATAAAAACAGAGTGTAAAATGCTTAGTCCATTTTATATTGGAACACGTTACCCTGAGTTTGACGAAGGACTCACAGACGAAGAAGTTAAAGAAGTCCTCCGATATGCTGAAAAAATCGCTAATTTTGTCAAGAAAACGATCAAATAAAATGCTACTTAATTTGAAAGGAAGACAAACTGCCGCGGGCCGATAAAATCCGGTATGGCATACGGAAAATTGGTAATTAACCCCTTTGGTACTTTAGGTAGCACAGGCATAAAAAAAGAATTGGGGAAATGTCAGAGGGGAATGGGCATTTTTGTCAATTATCTTTTCAGTCCTCTTACCAACCACAACCTTTTCTGGTTCAGCCTCTGCAAAACCACTCTCCTGCTACTCTGTTTCGAAACTCTAGAACAGACGCCTTTTCCGTTTACCCAAGTACAGACGTTCCACCCCTTCTTTACCTAAAGCTGCTACTTTATGCCCTCGAGTCAATACAAGATAAGCTTTGGTTAAATTTTCCCAGAATTTGCGCCATTTCTCTTCTTTTTCGAGCTTCGCAAAAATGGTTTTAAATCCTAAGCTGTTTATTTTGCTGTCAATCTTAGAAATTGTTCCCATCGAAACTTTTAAAACATCACCGATCGTGCGCCAATCATAATTTTTGTAAAGTAAAATCGCCACCGCAAGCCTTTTGGTGAAATTCACTTTTTCAGTTCGAGTTAAAAATTCCGAACAGAAAGATTCTGCTTCTTCCTTTTTAGCAATTCTCACAACCGTTTCCCAAAATATATCATAGACTGATCGCTCAATCTCTTTTCGCAGAAGCCTTTTGGAAATCTGTGTCATCTGTTACCCTGTTTCGAAACAGGGTAACATAAAAATGTTAGTGTAATCAAGGTACCAGTATCCTGGTGATCGGGCAATTAGTTGCGATTGTCCCAGTTTGAGCTGGTTAACAAATTCACATTTGTGCTATTAATTTGACTTTTTGGCAACACTTATGGCTGGGGTGTCGGGGTTGGCACGGGTGTTGGGGTAGCGGTAAGGACAGGTATAGCAGTCGGGGTCGGAGTTCTGGTTGGAGTCGGGGCTACGGTAGGTATCGGCGTCGGGAAAGGGATCGGAGTATAAGTCACATTATAGATAAGCCCGAAATTCTGGGCGCAAATGCGCATATAATCCAAATAACCCGAACTGTAAGGATTAAGCCTTAGGTAAGCAATTGCACAACCGACGCCCAAATCGGTATAGTCGGCTCTAAGAATATTGGCCCTATGGCCTTCACTTCCAAGCCAGCTATCGACCCAAAATTTAGCATTATTTTCAGGGCTTGGAATAAGACCGTTCATATTTTCACCGACTGCACCAGTGTAGCCTTCTGCCTCAGCCCTTTGCTGAGGCGTTGTGCCATCCTCATAATGACCGACACCGCCAATTTTTTGCTCCCACCGTACCGCTAAAAGTTCTGAATATTTTTGGGCTGAATCAGTCAATTCCAGGCTTAAAGAAACTTCTTTGAGGCCATTGGCACGACGGGCTAAGTTGGTTTCGCGGAAAATGTCTTGAGCGAAAACCAGGTCAGGACCTGTTTTAACTTCCACAGGTTCAAAAAGCTCCGATATTTCGTTCGGGGGTGATGTCCCCCCTCCGGGTAATTCGCCGGAAAATTGCCCAGCTACGGGGGGAATATCGGTCGGCGCGGGAGTGACACTAGGAACTAAAGTCGGGGTTGCTGTAGGGTCTTCTATGATTCTGGTCGGCACCGGAGGACCAAAAACTGGTCCTGTTTGATCGACAAATTCCAAATCAGAGGCAACACGGCTGCCGGATCTTCCTAAGGCAACTGGCACCAGAACCCCTCCTAAAACAACCACTTGCCAAAGATTTTCTTTTCTCAAGAATTTCTTCCTTATCTGCAGGCTGTTTATTAAATAACGCAGGAGGCCATTTGCTAATTTACTCTTTTTGGTAAATAAGTCAAGCGGGGTTTAATACACTACTTTCAGGCCACACCTTGCAATTTATTCCGGAATCTCAATAACAGGTGCTGTTGAGGCAGGGGCGGTGCCTTCTCTTGGGCGTTCAAAAATAGCCTGTCTTTCGTATTCCTCTTTGGAAATTTCTTGCGCCTCACCGGCTTGCCCGCCAGCCTCTTGGGTCTTTTGGTCTAAACTATCTGTTTGAGCATTTCGTCCACCCTTGAACTCAACTAATA
Organism: Candidatus Curtissbacteria bacterium RIFCSPHIGHO2_02_FULL_42_15; assembly: GCA_001774865.1. Classification (GTDB taxonomy): domain Bacteria; phylum Patescibacteriota; class Microgenomatia; order Curtissbacterales; family GWA2-41-24; genus MFBF01. The sequence goes on along the minus strand of MFBF01000007.1, from coordinate 2,765 downwards.
AAATAGCCGTTCCAAGTAAAATCAGTACAACTGCTATTGCAATGGTTACAACTAGGTAAATATTCTTCATGTTCTAAACCAGAAACAAGATATTAACCAACAGAAAAACGCAAACGACAGACAACAAAAAAATGAAGTTGCGCATTACTGACTGGGCAGTTGTCAGGGTAATTTTAATCTCCCCCTTTCCTTTCCATTGAATCATTGATTTAAATTTATTGTCAAATGTATAAACTCGACTTACCAAACTTTAGTATCTAAATATATCATATAGGCATTTTAATATATCAAATAACTGGCACTTGTCTGGCATCTATTCCTTTGTTAAAATCCCATAAGGCTTGAATCTTATGTAAATGGTCTACCGACTACAAGCCAATATCTACCAACTGAGAGCCGACTAATGACTTTCTTTGCCAAAAACCGCACTATTTTTTCAATTACCATCGCTGTTTTGGTATTGGTAGTGGCCGCCAGTGCCATTTTTTGGGCGCGCGGCTTTAAGCCAGATTTCAAAAAGGGCGTCGAGCGCACCGGCCTTCTGGTTATCACCTCGACGCCGACAGGAGCTTCGGTTTTTTTGGACGGCAGACTGACTGCGGCAACCGACACCAATATCGCCTATCTGGACCCTAAAACTTATAAAGTCAGAATCGAAAAAGAGGGTTATTCGACATGGGAAAAGGATGTCGAGGTTATTGCCGATTTGGCCTCTGAAATCAAGGCGCTCCTGTTTCCGGTTGCACCGGCTATTAAACCATTGACAACCACGGGTGCCCAAAATCCGACAATGTCCCCAGACGGCACAAAAATTGTTTACGGGAATTCAGGCGAAAACGGCGGGCTTTTCTTATTTCCGATGTCCGATAGACCGTTCCCGTTTCGGCAAGGCCCGAGGCTTCTTATTAATAACCAGGCAAATTTTGATTTTTCCAAGGCGATTTTTATTTGGGGGCCGGATTCCAAAGAACTGATCGCCCAGTTCACAGACGATGAGGGTAAAATCTCTGCCAACTTGCTTGTTGACTCGGACCAAAAAGACCAAAAGACGCAGGACATAACCGCCTCTTTGAATGCCACCCTTTCCGGCTGGCAAGCGGAAATTGACCAAAGGGCCCAGACTTTGGCACTTTTGGCGCCCGAGGAGCTGAAATCGGCAACTGCCGAAGCAAAAACTAACCAAAAACAGGCGGCTTCAAAAGAGATAGAGGTAGCGCCAGCCATTGGTTTGCCGGGCATCCAGACCGACCTTATCAATTATTTTCCAACCGGTCTTGTCTTTTCCCCTGACGAGGAAAAAATACTCTACAGGAATAAAGAGGAAAAATTCAAAATATACGATGTCAAAGACAAAAAAGAATGGACTTTGCCCGAGTTTACCGAGCTTAAGGATATTTCCTGGTATCCGGACTCTTCCCATCTGGTAATTGCCGAAGGCGCCAAAATCTCGATAATCGAAGCAGACGGCGAAAACAAAATGACGGTTTTTTCCGGCAATTTTATAGACGGATTTGTCTTTGCCAACCCCGCAGGATCGGGGCTTATTATTCTGACAACCTTAACCCAAGGCGAAGGCACGCCGGCAAACCTTTACGAAATAGGTCTTCGATAGTTCGTAGTTCTTAACGCGACAAACTACCTACTTGGCCAGCAACGCTAGCAGCTGGTTTGGCAATAACCAAGAGTCTTTTCCAGGTTGTTCCCGGAGGATAGCAGGTCTGAAGAACCAAAATCTGCTCTTCCGTCTTCATCGTAAAGTAGGAAACGTCTTCGGGTGGAGTGATCTTTCTTTCTGTGACGAGATAATCGAATCTTCGGCCGTTAAAAAAAACTACTACTCTATCGCCAACTTCCACATCTTTTAATAAATAAAAAACTGCATTAAAGCGCGGCACGTTGAAAATCGTGTCTGTAGAGTGGGCAAATAAATAACTAACACCTGGCTGGCCCGGAAAGGCGGTACCCAAGGCATGGGCTACTCCCCGCTTTAGAGCCTGATCATAGGTGGCTTTGTCTGAGGCGTTGACACTGGGAATTACAGGCGCTGATGCGCCGATTTTTTCAACAATTATTGAAAAATTGGGGTCGGGAGGAATAAGGATTTTGTCCTTGGCCGTGTTTTCACCGCCCAAAAGCGATCCGAAACTTTGGCTGGTTGAAACGGCAGGCGCGGCTTCGTATTTGGTACCCTTGAGATTATCGATAACGTTTTTGGAGTAAGCCCCAATTACCGGCCAAAATGTAAAGGTGACGGCAACTAAAGTCCCCAAAACCAGAAAATTGCCGATTGTGCGAATTATAAGTACTTTCTTGTCGATTCCGGCAGTAACTGAGTAATTCATAGTTCATACTTGACGATGTACCCCAGGAGGGACTCGAACCCTTCGACTTTGCTCAGGGCAAGGCCCCCAACTTTTGTACCGCCGAGAGGACTCGAACCTCTAACCTTACCCTTAGGACGGGTCTGCTCTATCCTGTTGAGCTACGGCGGCATGACTGTTCTTAGATAGTTACTACGCGTTTTAGCGCGGAACTATCGCAGGAATCTTTGATTCCTATCCGGTTGAACTACGGGCGCAAAGACACCACAAATTATATCAACTAAACTACAAACTGTGAACTGTGATCTATAAACTTCTTAGCGGCAGTCGGAAGCTTTGTATTGCTCGGGGACCTGAATGTTACCGGACGAAACATATACAACGTTGTAAGAGCATAATGATTCCGAAGATAATGCCGACATTAAAGCAAGCCGCGCGCCGTTT
>MFBF01000006.1 GCA_001774865.1 Candidatus Curtissbacteria bacterium RIFCSPHIGHO2_02_FULL_42_15 | reverse complement strand
CAGGCAATCGAATTTTTGGAGAAAAAGTCCAACCTGGTTGTGAAGCCATATATGGCAACTGCGGAATCGATCAAAAAAGCGATTGTCGAGCAGTATACGCGCGGTCTTTCCTTTGAGGTAACGGAAGCGCTAAAGGAAGCCGGGACGCAATATTCAACTACTTTTATGCCGCAGGCTGCGATTGCGGGAGTAATGGGACAGGCTCCGGTTGCCAGAATCGTCTCGACTTTACTGGAATACGGAATTAAGGTAAGGGCTTCTGATATTCACATTGAGCCTTTGGAAAACGAATCGCGGATCCGCTATCGAATAGACGGAATTTTGCACGAAAAGCTGATCTTGCCCAAAAAAATTCACGATGCGATTGTTTCCAGGATTAAGATTTTGGGGAACATGAAGATTGATGAAAAAAGGCTTCCTCAGGATGCCAGGTTTAATTTTAAGGTCGGCGCAGAAGAGCTGGATTTGCGGCTTTCGACTATGCCTACTGCCCACGGCGAAAAAGTAGTCATGAGACTTCTAAAAAAAACCGGCGGCGTGCCGGATTTGCCGGAATTAGGCTTGCGCGGCAAGGCATTGCATAACCTTGAGGAAAATATTAAAAGACCGCATGGAATTATATTATTATGCGGACCGACGGGTTCCGGCAAAACCACTACTCTCTATGCAATCCTCTCAAAACTCAATTCGGCACAGGTAAATATCTTAACTTTGGAGGACCCAGTTGAATATCAGATCGTGGGTGTTAATCAGGTGCAGATCAATACACAGGCAGGGTTAACGTTTGCTTCAGGGCTTAGATCATTCTTGAGACAAGACCCTAACATTATCATGGTGGGAGAAGTTAGAGATGCTGAAACAACTGATTTGGCTATTCAAGCGTCATTGACAGGACACTTGGTATTTTCGACTTTGCATACTAACGATTCTGCAGGTGCTTTACCAAGGCTTTTGGATATGAGGGCCGAGTCGTATCTTATTGCATCGACTGTCACTTGCGTGGTTGGCCAACGGGTGGTCAGGAAAATCTGCTCAACTTGCCGCACGAGCAAAATTCCCCAAAAAGAAATTATTGAGAAAATGAAAGAGGTTTTGGACGGCCTTTTCGATTTTGAAAAGAATAAGAATTTAAAGCTTTATGAAGGTCGCGGATGTAAAGAATGCAACAACACGGGATATCTGGGAAGAATCGGCATATTTGAAGTTTTGGTGGTTTCCGAGAAAATCGCCAAGATGATTATTGCCAGATCGCGCGCCCAGGATATTGCCAAACAAGCTGTTTCAGAAGGCATGATTACAATGCGCCAGGACGGGTTCTTGAAAGTTCTGGAGGGTATTACGACTGTTGAGGAGGTTTTGAGAGTAGCGGAGGAATAGAAATTTTGAATTTTAAATTTACAATTTTAAATGAAATCTTAATGTTAAAAATTAAAATTTTAAATATTGATTTTTAATTAAAAATTTATAATTGAGAACTATTTAGCTATGTCTATTCAGGAGTATTTAGAAATTGTTGTTAAAAAAGAGGCTTCTGATCTGCATATCGTGGCCGGATCGCCTGCAGTTATCAGAATAGACGGGGTTTTAATTCCGGTTTCCTCTGGACTTTTGACTCCTCAAGAAACAGAAAGCCTTATTTTTGAACTTGTATCCGAGGAGCAAAAAGAATTGCTTCTGGTAAACAAGGAGCTCGATTTTTCATTTGCTTTGGGGGATGTAGCCAGATTCCGGGTCAATGCCTATTTCCAAAAAGGTTATATCTCTGGGGCCTTAAGATTAATTCCTTCCTATATTAAAACCATAGAGGAGCTGAACCTGCCAAGGATTTGCCACAATTTTGCCAAACTCAAACAGGGTTTCATTCTGGTGACCGGCCCGACCGGCCACGGCAAATCGACCACAATTGCTTCAATAATCAACGAGATTAACCAGACAAGGCCTGTGCATATTTTAACGATTGAGGATCCTATTGAGTACGTTTACCCCAAAGGCAAAGGATTGGTCTCGCAGCGGGAAATGCATCTGGACTCCCATTCTTGGGAGGTTTCCTTACGCTCGGCCTTGCGCGAGGATCCTGATGTTGTTCTGGTTGGTGAAATGCGTGATTACGAAACGATTGCCTCGGCGATCACCATTGCCGAAACCGGCCATTTGGTTTTTGCGACACTGCACACTAATTCGGCAGCGCAGTCAATTGACAGGGTGATTGACGTTTTTCCCGAAAACCAGCAGGCACAGGTCAAGATGCAGCTTGCTTCAACAATTGCCGGGATTATCTCAATGAGACTTTTGCCCCAAATAGGAGGCGGCAGACTTCCGGCAATCGAGGTGCTCTTGTCAACGGGAGCAGTAAGAACCGCCATTCGTGAAGGAAAGTCGCATTTAATTGACAATATAATTCAGACTTCCGGTGAGGAAGGAATGATTTTAATGGATGCTTCACTTGCCTATTTGGTCAAGGCCGGTAAAGTTGCTATGGATGTTGCCAGAGCGTATAGTATGCGGCCAAAGGAGTTTGACCGCATAGTTTCACAAGGCGCAGAAACCCAAGTTTAACCAGTCTATGTCCCTATATAAATTCACTGCCAAAGATCAAAGCGGAAAAAATGTGACCGGTGAAGTTGAGGCCTTTGACGAAAAAGCTCTTGTTGCCACTCTTCGTTCAGAAAGTCTTATTCCAATTAGTATTACTCTTCACGGCACAGGGAAATTCAAATTCCAGACAACCGTACCAAAATTTGGCGGCGGCGTTTCCTATTCTGAAATTGTCAGTTTCACCAGACAGCTTTCGACGATGATTTCAGCGGGTCTGCCGATTGCCGACGCTTTAGTTATTTTGGAAAAGCAGACAAAAAGCCAAAAATTTCAAAAAGTTTTATCCTCAGTCGTTGCCGATGTTGAAGGCGGGACGTCACTTTCTTCAGCTTTTGCCAAACACACAAAAGCTTTCGATGAAGTTTATGTGAGATTGATTGAGGCAGGTGAGACTGGAGGAGTCCTGGATAAGATTCTTTCAAAACTTGCCGACACCATGGAAAAGGAAAAGGAATTCAAAGCCAAAACGCGCGGTGCATTTATTTACCCGATAATCGTTATTGCCGTTATGCTTGTGGTTATTTCTATAATGCTTATTTTTGTGATTCCTAAATTAACCGGCATTTATGAGGAAATCGGTGCCGAGCTTCCCCTGCCGACGCGCATTTTAATTGCCGCATCGGATTTTGTCAGAAGTTTCTGGTGGCTTTTGATACTTCTTGCGGTTTCGGCAATCTGGGGAATTAAAAACTTTGCCAAGACGCAGGCAGGTGCTCCTATCATGTCGAAGTTTATACTAGCCTTGCCTATTTGGGGCAAAATAAGAAAATCGCTGGTTTTGTCGCAATTTACAAGGACATTAGGTCTTCTTCTAGGGGCCGGCATTCCGATAATTACGGCTTTAAAGGTTGTTGCCGACATTTTGGCAAGTCCGGTTTTTGAAGAAGGGATTCACGTAGCAATCGATAAAGTAGAACGCGGCTCCCCCCTTTACATACCCTTGGCGGAAAACCCGGCGTTTCCGCCGATATTGAGCCAAATGCTCAGGGTTGGCGAGGAAACAGGCAAGGTAGATGAAATCCTGCAAAGACTCTCCGTATATTTTGAAGCAGAAAGCGAAAACTTAATCAGAAACTTAACCACAGCCCTTGAGCCGGTAATCTTGGTGTTTCTGGGTGTTGGGGTTGGAGTTTTGGTTCTTTCGATAATCCTGCCAATTTACAACCTGACAGCACAATTCTGAGGAATTTTCAATTTTCAATTTAAAATTTGAATTGAATTTGAAATGAATAAAACTTCTAGTAAAAAATACGATTTAGAAGAACGGACGGCAAAATTTGCAGAGAAAATTATTGAGCTTGCCAAAAAAGCTCCAAAAAATGTTGTTACAATCCCCATAATCAATCAATTAGTCAAATCCGGTACGAGCATCGGAGCTAATTACTGCGAAGCCAACGGAGCAAGCAGTAAAAGAGATTTCACAAATAAGATATTTATTTGCAAAAAGGAATCAAAGGAAACAAAATATTGGTTGCGGATGTTGGCGAAAGCTGTTGAAGAACTAAAAGGTGAATGTCAAGATTTATGGAGAGAAGCGCAAGAATATACTCTGATTTTTTCCAAAATAGCGGCAAATTTAAAAGCTGGAAATAAAATTTAAAAATTAAAGATTTAAAAATTCATTAAAAATTAAAAATTAAAAATTTCAAATTTAGATAGTGTTTCATGTTAAATGCTTGACAACCGGAAACCAAATACCCAATACTGGTTTTATATATAAAAATTAAAAGAATTATGAAGGGAGGTGAAACCTAATCTAATGATTTTAAAATCTGCCCAAAAAAAGCTTAAGGGTTTCACCTTAATTGAACTTCTAATCGTTATTGCAATTTTAGGAATACTGGCGGCAGCAGTACTGGTTGCTATTAATCCGGGTAAAAGAACAAGGCAAGCTCAAGATGCACAAAGAAAGAACGATATTGGAGCCTTGGCAACAGAAATTCAAGGTTACTATACTGCACCAGGTGCTGGCACTTACCCTGCTTCTCTTGAAGTGTTGACAGAGCAAGGTTACTTAAAGCAAATGCCCCTTGATCCGACAACTAGCGCCAAATATCTTTACGCAACTGGTGGAAGTGCTACTGAGGCATCTGTCTATGCCACGCTTGCCGAACCTACTGGCGCGGGAATCAAATTGTGGTGCTATCAGTCTACATCGGGAAGAGCTGCGGAAGTGACAACTGGATCATGCGCACCGTAGATTTATAGTAATGGTTTGAAAATTGAGAGCACAACATAAGTTGGTTGTGCTTATGTATTCATGACTACAAAAATTTGGTGATTTGAGGCGCTAGATTTTTGCAGATTCTTTTGAAAATCAGGTAGATAGTGAAGATAATTCCAAATATCGCAAAACCCTTAATCATAGTGAGTGCGATATTAATGATTTCTATGCTGAAAACGTAAACAGTTCCGAAAAAACCTCCAGCACCAAGATAAAAAGAATAGATTTCGGGGTATTTCCAGTCCCAGAGAAATGTGGCTTTGTGGCTTTCCTCCACGGGAAGAAATCTAGTCTGAATTTGGTACCAGGAAAAGTCGGCGACTGTTGAGCCTAGAAAATGAACAAATATAGAGAAGAAGGCAACCAGAAAAAATGTCGCCTTAAATATTTTGTTTTGCCACATCTTATTAATCTTGATAACGGGAGCAAGAAGCAATATCAGAAACGGCGTGATGTCGGCAAGCATTCTTGGTCCATAAGACCAGCCCCCATGCCAATCACTCCAGCTTGCAATAGATAGTACATAGAGCCCTACAAGGACAGAGAAAAATCTCATAGCCTTGATTTTTTTCCTGAAGGTCAGTAGTGACCCCAATAAAGAAAAAAGGAATATTGGGGAATAAACAAAAAGCCCTTTGCTAGGTGCAATCAAAAGTCCTAAAAATCCGGCCAGATATGAACTATTAAGCTTTGCAATTTCTCCCCACGCCTCGTATTTGTAGAAGAAGATATTGCCGGGATAAGTGATTTGGTACCAAACGAAAAAAAATATTGCAGGTAAAGTTAGCAGCAGGAATTTGAAAGCAGATTTTCTTTCGAATATTAAAAAATATACTAAAAAAATTAGTGTGATAAATACATTGGCAAAGCGGGCAATTGTGGCAAATCCCAAAAAAAGGCCGGTTGCCGGAAGTAAATGTTTTTTCTTTTGTCCGAGAATGAAAAAATATATGGTTATTGCTAAAAACATTTGACTTGCCCCGTGTTGCCAGAGAGACTGGCTTGAGATTGACAGAGTGGATGTTCCTAGAGCGTATAAAAGGGTCAAAAGAAGTGCTTTTTCTTTTTTTAAAAATTGCTTGGCCGAAAGATAAACAAAAACTGTTGAGACTGCGGCAAAAAATGCAGCGCTGATTTTTCCCAGCGATAAGACGAGAGTTATGTTTTCATCAAGATTCAAATTTTCCAATGTTATACCCTTTAAAATTACGGGTATAAAATAAATAGGAGTTGCAAGTAAGCTTGAGAAAACTGGAAATGCCGAAAAATAACGGTTATTCTCGTGGATGACATAGTACGGGGGGTCGCTCATATTAGGGTTTTGAGGAAGGATTTTGTTTATTGCTGGAAAGGTTTTTTCAACATTGAAGCCATTTCCCCTAATCAACGACACTGGAAGATAAGTTGCCACAACAGTGTCGGTTAAGACATAGATCCTGGAAGTGCCGATATAGAAAAGCAGAAAGAAAAGAAAGATAATAACAGGTTTGAAAAACATAGTAATTTTCTCTAAATATAAAGTAAAGACGGGAGAAATGCCACTTGGCATTGTATACTGATTTTGACAAGAGATTTGATGGGTTTTACCGGGTTTTTGCTTTTTTTATTCTTATCTATAATTTACTCTTTGGGTGTTTCTTCTTCGGTATATGGAGGAGATAGCGGAGATATAATTCTTGCTTCCTGGTTTGGGGGGGTTGCCCATCCGCCTGGATATCCTCTTAATACGATGATCGGTTGGGTTTTTACCCACTTACCTTATAGTGCTAGCGTGGCATTTAAGGCAAATTTAATGGCTGCTTTTTTGATGGCTGCATCCATAAGTTTATTGTTTTTGATAGTAGAAAAGCTTACCAAGAATTTTTTTGTGAGTTTATCGGTGTCTTTAATTTTGGCTTTTACTCCCTTGTTTTGGTTGTATGCTCACATTATTGAGGTTTTTCAATTAAATATACTGCTAGTTGCTATCTCTTTTTACTTTTTAGTCTCCTGGCGCCAGTCTGTGCTTATAAAAAAAGTTAATGGAATTCATCTAAAGTTGGCCTTTTTGTTTATCGGTTTTGCCTTTTTTCATCACCAGACTTCCGTTTTACTTTTTCCAGCCTATGCATTTTTGATTTTTAAAACTGATAAAAAAATTATTAAAAATCGCAAGCTTATTGCGAGCTTGGTCGGATTCTTTACCCTGGGATTTTTGCCATATTTATTTATTCCTTTTGCGGCATTGCGCAAAACTCCAATAAATTGGGATGATCCGGTTAGCTTAAGTAATTTTATTCGTTTAATAACTCGTGGTGACTATGGAACTTTTCTTGCAGCAATTCACACAGCGGGGTCCGAACTTAAACCACGTTTAATCCAGCTTGTAGACTTCTTTCTTTTTGTAAAGTCGGACTTTTCTATTGCAGGTATCATATTGCTTGCCATAGGTGCAGCTTACACCCTTTTAAAGGAGAGAATATTTTTTTATTTTGTTTTAATCTTAGCTTTTTTGACCGGGCCATTTTTTTTGTTTTATGCAAGTTTCCCGCTGGTTAATGATTTTTATTTTGGATTATGGGAAAGGTTTGCACTTCTTCCTTATTTTATGTTAAGTATTTATCTTGGTTTTGGTCTGAGAGTAATTTACAATTTGACCACAGATTTATATACAAAGAGTATAAAAACAAGGTTACTTAGCAAGAATTCTAGGAATCTATTAATAGGCGGGCTTTTATTATTTTTCCCTTTATATTTAGTAACTGTTAATTACCCAAAGGCTGATCTTTCAAAGTTTTCCATAGGAGATTGGTTAGGTTATGATACTTTGGCTTCGGCTGAGCCAAATTCTATCCTCTTTATTTATAACGACACGGTGACCTTCAATTCGCAATACATTTATTATTCTCAAAACAATCCGGACAATATTAAACTGATTTTGGCAGGTCGTCTAAGAAACCTGGAATATAGAAAACAAGTTGTGAGATCTTTTGCCGATTTAAAATACCCTGACGATTTTTTGGAGAGTAGTGAGGCTGACGGTTCTAAATATATTATTGAATTAATTCATTCAAACATTGACTTGTATCCGATTTATTCCACCGATTATTTGCCTCAGATTAATGGCTATAAGTGGATGACAGTTGGTCTTGCCAGTAAACTTGTGAAGTCAGACAGCTACAGCAAAGATATGCTTATTGGCGAAAACATCTCTGTCTACAACGAATTTAAGTACAAGGATTTTAAAAGTAGTTTGGGTTACAAACACTATATCACTTCGCATATACAGGGCAATTATTATAATTCCTTGATAAAACTTATTGATGAGCTTTTGGAAAATGGGCAGGAAGATGAGGCTAACATTTATCTTGATAAAGCAACTAGTCTTTTACCTGAGGCTAAGGGTGCGTATGTGAGACTTGGTAATATTTATTTCAAAAATGAAAAGTGTGCAGAAGCAAAAGACAATTTTGAGAAAGCTTTATCTATCGACAAACGTGATTGGCGGCTTGCAGAAATTCTATCCGATATTTATGGTAAGTGTTTAAACGATGGTGTAAATGCAAAAAAATATTTCGACGTCGCAAAAGAACTAAAAGAAAAAATCGATTCGGGTGACAAAATTTAGTAGAAATTTTTCATCTTAAGGAATTTAAAAACTCCAATTACTAAGACTAACGAGAGGAAACTAACAAGTAGGCCTATTTTGATGTTCGTTGGTGTATATACATATTCGATTTTGTGATTACCTGCCGGTACGATGACAGCTCTGGAATTGATATTGGCTGGAAGAATTTCTGTTTCCTGTCCGTCTATATATGCTTTCCAACCGGGGTAATAAGAGTCTGATAAGACAACGAGAGATTTTTGGTTTAATTTTGCTTGCAATTCAACTCGCGTATTATCGCTCAGTGCAATTTCAACCTCCCCTCTTATTTCTTGATCAGAATTAAGTAGGTCGACATATTCCTCTAAAACCACTTTTTTTAATATGTCAGCATCTTTCTTTTCCAGAATTCCTCTAAATTCTCCAATTGTTGTTGCTATCTGATAGTCTGTTGCGATATAAACACGGGAAGCTTCCTTTGGGTTCTTGTAAAGGTAGAGACTATGGTCTTTGAAATTTACCCGGTCAACCAGTTCCCAATGGCTTGAATCTAAAGGTTTAGTTGTGGTTAGATATCCTACGTTATTTACGTCTAGGAGTTTTTCTCCTATTGTGCTTATTGTTAAAGACCCGTCTTTTTTGACAAAAGATCCATCAATAAAAGAAGTAACAATTTCGCTTCGCCTTGGCTTCATACCTGCATAAGCTTTTTGTTGTGAAACATCAGAAAGTATATTAGAATTTTCCGCAAGAGAATTTTTGAGGAAGTTGTAATAGGCGTAATTATCCTTTTGCCATCCGACTTTTACGAATATATCAGTCCATTCCCGCTCTATGCCAGTAGAGAAAAGTCTTGTGTTTTTGTCAATTTTTTCAGTAAATATTGAAGGTTTTAAAACCTCATCTTTTGATTCTATAAGATGGTAGTTGAACCAAACTCTGAAAATATCTACTGTAGCTAAAGCCACTAGGCCAAATATTAAGATTGACCGAATAAGCATGGATTTTTTGAGTGGAATTTTATCTAAACTTAGTCCTGCCAGAATACTTGCCGATATGAATGTAAACATCAAAAATCTGGAGGGTATTCTAAATAGAGAAAAAGGCGGGAATGAGAATACGGGGTGGAGTGGAGCAGTACTTCCCAGGGATAGTACAGTTCCCAGTAGCCCAAAAGAAATCAAAAAAACAATTAAGTTTTTGCCCTTTCCTTTTTTGGATTTAATTGCGATTGATGCGCATAATGTTAGAATAAGGACTAGCTGAATAAGCCCGAAGTAGGTTGAATTTTCCCAGAAAATTCCCCATCCTCCTGTTTGAAACGAAGGGTAGGTTCCTTTTTTTGGATTTCCCTGAATAAAAGGATTAAATATGGTCAGAACATCTGAAGGTTTATAAGAAAACTCGCTTAAAATTTTTTGTGGTGTGATGGTAACTGTTCTTCTTGCTTCCTGAGTTAGTCTGAGAGAGGCTGCAATTTGTACAGATGAGATTGCCAAGCCCAATAAGACAAAAAAAACAAAAACAAAAAAAATCCTTACATTAAATGCTATATCTTTTCCAGCATGAACTAGTTTAAATATGAAAAATATGAAGCCAGCTGTTAATGAGTATGCAGTTATTTGCTGGAAACCTGTAAAAACTTGCATGGCTATAACCAATGATAGGAACATTAAATATCTGTATTTCTTGGTCTCGAAAAATTCGTTAATAAAGTACAGAATCCAAGGGAATAAAGATAATGTTTGGATGAAATTATAGTGATGGATCTGGAGTACCATCATTGGACTGAATGAAAAAGTTAGTGCAGCGAGTGTAGAACCAACCTTGCTAATTTTGAACGACCTTGCAAGAAGATAAGTTCCAAATGCTGATATTAAAAATGTAAAGACGTATCCTAGACTAAATGCGAGCCAAAAAGGAAAAATGACGAAAAGTATAATATTGGGTGGATATAGAGCACCTACCTGTCCCTCATCAAAAAGAGGAAATCCCTGTCCCATTTTAGGTTCCCATAACGGAAGTGCGAAGTTTCTGAGAGATTCTGCCAAAATGGATTTAATTGGGATGTTGAAGTGAATCAAGTCGCTTCGGCCATAATCAGGGGTTATATAGATTGAAGGTTCTGGGAAGAATAATCGAGAATGAAACGCGAATACCACAAGCGTAATTACTAATATAGGCCAGTATTTTTCTAGAAATTTCTTGAACATTCCAG
>MFBF01000005.1:4883-10764 GCA_001774865.1 Candidatus Curtissbacteria bacterium RIFCSPHIGHO2_02_FULL_42_15 | reverse complement strand
TTATTTCCTAACTTAGTTTTTAAAAAAAGAAAATATCAGACCCAGCCAACTAAGCGGTAGGCAGGCTGATATTTGTTTGGTAAGTTTATACCATTAGAACAAGCAAATGCAAGTGGCAAGACCCGTTAGTTTTCTTTAGCCTCTCCCTTGGTCTTTGCAATAATCTTCTCTGCAATGTTTGCAGGGACCTCTTCATAATGCGAAGGCTCCATGTAGGCCGATCCTCTTCCCTGAGTCATCGACCGCAGCGTCGTGACGTAACCGGACATTTCTGCCAATGGCACAAGGGCATTAATAATAACCGAAGTTCCGTGATGTTCACTTGATAAAATCTGGGCACGTTTTGAAGATAAATCACCAATAACATCACCCATGAATTCTTCCGGGGCGGTAACTTCCACCTTCATAACAGGCTCCAAAAGTGCAAGGTCAGCATTTTTGGCAGCTGTCTCCAAAGCCATGGACCCTGCAATTTTGAAGGCGATGTCCGAAGAATCTACGTCGTGATAAGTCCCGTCGTATAGGGCAACTTTCATATCAACCAATGGAAAACCTGCCAAAACCCCGCTTTCCATTTTTTCGCGAACGCCTTTTTCTATTGAGGGAATGAATTCCTGGGGAATCGCCCCGCCTTTAATTTCTGATTTGAACTGGTAACCTTCTCCGCGGCCAAGCGGCTCAACCCGCAGGAAACAATGGCCGTACTGACCACGGCCGCCGGATTGCCTGATATATTTCCCCTCACCTGTGGCGGTTTGCTTAATCGTTTCCCGATAGGCAACCTGCGGACTGCCGACATTTGCAGCAACGGAAAATTCCCGCTTCATGCGATCGACTAAAATCTCCAGATGCAATTCCCCCATTCCGGAAATAATTGTCTGGCCGGTTTCGGGGTCTCCCTTAATCTTAAAAGTCGGATCTTCTTCTGAAAGTCTGCCTAAGGCATAGCCTAGTTTTTCCTGATCGGCTTTAGTCGCAGGCTCAATCGCAAGTGAAATAACCGGATCCGGAAAAGAAATAGACTCCAAAACGATCGGTTTTGACTCGTCGCACATTGTGTCGCCGGTTACTGATGACTTGAGCCCGACTACCGCCACAATCTCTCCGGCATAGGCCTCGGAAATCTCTTCCCTTGTATTTGCGTGCATTAAAAGAATTCTGCCGATTCTCTCGCGGTCGTGCTTGGTGGAGTTTAAGATTGAGGAGCCGGACTTCAATGTTCCGGAGTAAATCCGCACATACGTTAATTTTCCGACATGAGGATCTATCTGCACCTTAAAGGCAAGAGCCGAAAAACTTTCCTCTGTGACCATTTTTCTTGTCTCTTTTTCACCTGTTTTGGGGTTTGTGCCCTCGATTGATTCAATGTCTTGAGGTGAGGGGAGATACTCGCAGACAGCATCCAAAAGCGGCTGGACTCCCTTGTTTCTGAGTGATGATCCGGCCAGAACCGGAACTATTTTATATTTAATGACTGCCGCCCTCAGAGCTTTTTTGAGCTCATCCTCGGAAATTTTCTCGCCTTGTAGGAATTTTTCGGTTAAATGATCATCTGTTTCTGATATTTTTTCAACAAGCTGACTGCGGTATTTTTCGACCTCATCTGCCATTTCGGTAGGTACTTCCTCTTCCTTGAATTCTTTGCCAAGACCTTCAACATTGGCTTCCCAAACAAAGGCTTTGCGCGAAATCAAATCGACAACGCCGACAAAATCATTTTCTTTGCCGATCGGCAGATTATAAGGAACAGCCGGCGCACCCAATTTTTCACGGATAGACTTTAAAGTTGCAAAATAATCGGCACCAAGTTTATCCATTTTATTGATAAAGCAGACCCTGGGCACCTTATATTTGTCTGCTTGTCGCCAGACTGTTTCCGACTGGGACTGGACGCCTTCTTCAGCATCCAAAACGGTTACTCCGCCGTCCAAAACCCTAAGAGACCGTTCCACTTCGGCCGTGAAATCGACGTGACCTGGTGTATCGATAATGTTAATTCTGGTTTCAATATCTTTTAAGGGACCGGATTTGGGTGTCCAAAAAGTAGTGACGGCCGCAGAAACTATGGTTATTCCCCGTTCTTTTTCCTGAGCCATCCAGTCGGTAACAGTCGTTCCCTCGTCGATATTGCCGAGTTTATAGGATTTGCCGGTGTAAAAAAGGATCCTTTCGGTTGTTGTGGTTTTACCCGCGTCGATATGGGCAATGATACCGATGTTACGGATGCGATCTAGCGGGTAAAGTCTGTCAGTTTTGACTGTAGGCATGTTTTATAGGGAAAAATTATTTTGCGGATTTTACCTTATGACCTTGAAATATTGGGGTGGGATGTTCAAGGTCATGAATTTCTTTCTTTATTTCCGTAATCATTGCGCGCAATACCGAAACTTCCTCATCCGCAAGCTCCCAAGCGGCATTTTCGTTCCAGTTGCCACCGGACTCCTGATAAGCTTCACCATAGCGGGAAAGAGCTTCTCTAAGCTTAACATCTTCAAGCTCTACAAGCCTTTTTCTTAACTGTATTAATTTTTGCGACTTTGTTTGAATCATACCGATATTTTCTACATTAGACTGTTGAATCTGTCAAATCAAGTCAGCTTTGACAATCTAGACAAGATATAAATCGAAATTATAGCATAAGCATGCCAGGTATAAAATACACAGGTGAGGTGCTCTACCAACGGAAGTGTGAAAACGCTTTGTTGGCTTCTGCCATTCTGTGCATCTCTTCTCTCTTCCCAACTGCCTTACCTTCGCCTTTGGCGGCATCCATAAGTTCAATTGCCAGCTTCGTGATCATTAAAGGCTTATTGGTTTTTGGCCTTTGTTCTAAATTTGCCGGAGATTTCGCTCTTGCCGCATCAACAATCCATGAAAGCGCCAAAGAAAGCCTTCTTGCGACTCTGACTTCCATAGGTACCATGTACGACGCACCCCCGACTCTTCTGGGCCGAACCTCCATTTTAGGAGTAACGTTTTCCAGCGCACTTTCCAAAACAGTCAGCGGATTTTGCCCTTTTTCCTCGATATCTTTAAATGCTTCGTAGACTATTTTTTTGGCCAAAGCCTTTTTGCCGTCTTTCATCAATTTATTGATAAGTTTGGCAACAGTCAGGTTTTGATACAGGGAATCTACCGCAATTTGTCTTTTTTCCACTTTACCGGAGCGTGGCATTTAACTTTCCCCTCCTGGTGCTGGTGAAGTTTCCGCCGCGCCGGCTGCGGTTGCTGCGCCTGTCGTCGCTGCCGCCTGAGCACCGGAAACTGCACCTGATTTTTTAGTTCCGTAAAGCGATCTGCTCTTTTTTCTGCCGACCACGCCAGTTGTATCATATTTGCCGCGGATTACATGATATTTAACTCCGGGTAAATCCTGAACCCTGCCGCCACGAATCAAAACAATAGAATGTTCGGCAAGTTCATGGCCGATTCCAGGAATATAGGCTGTCACTTCCTGTTTATTCGAAAGCCTGACTCTGGCGACTTTCCTAAGCGCCGAATTCGGTTTTTTCGGGGTCATTGTTTTGACAACTACACAAACCCCCCTCTTTTGCGGCGAGGGATAAGACACGTAACGGTTTGCCAAGGTATTGAATGCTCTTCGAAGCGCTGTTGCCTTGACTCTTGCAATCTTTTTTGTTCTGCCTTTTCTAATAAGCTGGTTAATCGTAGGCATAGTTTGATTGTAAATTTTGATTATAAACTTCCGAGGGTTGAAAACCATCGGTATTGTCTTCCAAGTTTAGAAGAGCGCAGAAAACACCAACAGTTTTTATTTTTCATACCTCGAAAGTATGTAATCGCTTTTTTGCATTCAATCCCACTTTTACAAAGTGGGGTTTTCTGCAAGCGATTATAGCATAGATGATCTAGGCTTCTGACTGCCTGATCCCGGCTCTTTCAGGACTTGTCGGAATAAGTCTTCCGATGATGACATTCTCTTTGAGTCCTAATAGATTATCCTGTTTGCCCTCCATAGCAGCATCCGTTAAAACTCTGGTTGTCTCCTGAAACGAGGCTGCAGAAAGAAAGCTTTCTGTGTAAAGTGCGGCTTTTGTAATTCCCAATATGACAACCTGTGCCGTTGCCGGTTCCCCGCCCTCTGCCAAAACCTTGGCATTTTCCCCTGTAAAGCGGTGTTTGTCGATTAATTCTCCCGGCAAAAGTACACTATCGCCCGGGGATTCTACCCTAACCTTTTCACTCATTTTTCTGACAATTACTTCGAAATGCTTATCATTTATTGCCACCCCCTGAGTTTCATAAACTTCCTGAGCACCAGAAACAACATATTTTTGGGCGTCTTTAAGTCCGGAAATTGCCAAAACTTCCTTGACATCAAGATAACCTGAAGAAAGCGCGGTGCCTGCTGCCACCAAATCTCCATCTGCGACTTTGAGTTCTGCAGTTGGCAGGATAAAGTACTCTTTTTCGACCGCAGGCTTAAGATTAGTGCTTCTGACTTTAACTATGAATCCTTCTGCACTTTCCTCAACTTTTGCTTTTCCTGAAATTTCTGTGATTTGGGCTACAAACTTTGGCGTTCTTGCTTCAAAAAGCTCCTCTACCCGCGGTAGTCCCTGAGTAATATCAAGGCCGACAATACCGCCGGTATGAAACGTCCTCATGGTAAGCTGGGTTCCCGGTTCCCCGATTGATTGGGCGGCTATAACACCAACCGGCGTACCAATTGCCACCAGTTTTCTGGTAACTAAATCCCGGCCGTAGCAGGCAGCACAAAGACCAAAGGGCGCTTCACAGGAAAGGACGGAACGGACTTTTACACTGGTAATCTGTGCTTTTTCAATTTCCAAAATTGCGCTTTCCGAAATTTCGGTATCCTTGGCAACGATTACTTTTTTGCCCTTTTTAACAACGATATCCTCTGCCGCGTATCTGCCTAAAATTCTTGCTGTGAACTGGGCTTGTCTCTTGTCATCTTTTGAAATTACGATCCCCTCCTTGGTTTTACAGTCGTCAAGTCTGATAATCGCATCATGAGCAACATCTACAAGACGTCTTGTCAGATATCCGGATTCTGCCGTTTTAATCGCCCTGTCAGCAAGGCCCTTTCTGGCCCCCCGGGCGCTGGTGAAATATTCAAATGCCGAAAGTCCCTCTCTAAAATTTGACTTAATCGGCAAAGAAACGATCCTTCCTGAAGGATCCGTAACCAACCCCCTGATTGCGGCAAGCTGTTTTATCTGTTCTGCTGTTGCCCGAGAACCGCCGGAGTCGGAAATGATTCTAATTGAATTATCAAAAGGCAGGTTCCTCCATGTCAGATCCGCCAGTTCATTGGTTGTGGAAAGCCAGACTTCCTGCGAAAGTCTTTTTGCTTCTTCTTTGGTAATCAAGCCCAGATTAAAGTTTTTTTCAATTTTTTCGACTTCTTTTTCAGCCTGAGTTATAATTTGCTGTTTTTGGTCAACTATCATGCAGTCAAAAACCGAAACCGAAAGCCCCGAAAAGGAAGCACCATAAAAACCCAAGTCTTTTAATCTGTCGATTATGCCAGCAACTTCTTCCTCTGTAATTTCGTCAATAGACTTACTGATGATCTTTTTAATTCCGGCGGCGCCTGTCGGTTCATTGATGAAAGGCCCTTTTGCGGGCAGCTGGAGGTTAAAAAGAACCCTGCCTGCGGTAGTTTCTGCAATTTTTGAATCTTTTTTCATTTTAATTTTTTGCCGTATTTCGATTTTGGCGGCAGAAAGCGCCAAAACTACCTCATTGTCGCTTTGAAAAATACTCTCGCAGGGAGCAAGATTTTCATCGACCGTTGTAAGGTAATATATCCCCAGTGCCATTTCTTTATTGGGCAAAGTTATCGGCGAGCCGTCGGCTGGCCTTAGTAAATTCCTTGAGGACATCATCAGTT
>MFBF01000005.1:3942-4807 GCA_001774865.1 Candidatus Curtissbacteria bacterium RIFCSPHIGHO2_02_FULL_42_15 | reverse complement strand
ACCGGCGCAAATACACGGATGAATCCTGATTGCGTCTCCGTCAATTAAAATCGGGTAGAAAGCCTGAATTCCAAGTCTGTGAAGAGTCGGTGCTCGGTTTAAAAGAATCGGGTGGTTTTTGGTAATCTCCTCCAAAATGTCCCATACCTCGCCTGAACGGCGTTCTAAAAAATGCTTTGCGCTTTTGACATTCGGGGCATAACCCCTGCCGATAATTTCGCGCAGGATAAAGGGTTTGAACATTTCAAGCGCCATCTCTTTGGGAATACCTGATTGGTTAAGTTTCAGCTCCGGCCCGACAACAATTACCGAACGGCCGGAATAATCAACTCTTTTGCCAAGAAGATTTTGTCTGAACCTGCCCTGTTTTCCGCGAAGCATGTCGGATAAAGAACGAAGTTCCTGTGAGGCCCTTGTTGTTTTGACTCTCTGGGAATCGATAAGCGCATCAACCGCCTCCTGCAACATCCTTTTTTCGTTTCGAAGAATAATTTCCGGCGCACCCAGTTCAATTAGCTTTTTGAGCCTGTTATTTCTGTTGATTACCCTTCTGTAAAGATCGTTAAGATCGGAAGTTGCAAACCTTCCACCGGAAAGCTGGACCATCGGCCGCAAATCCGGAGGCAGAACCGGCAAGACCTTAATAATCATCCACGACGGTAAAATTTCGGCCTTGCGCATATTTTCGACCAGCCTCAATTTCCTGGTCGCCTTAAGATGACGCTGGCCTGCCGATTTGGTAATTTCTTCCCTCAGAGAAACTGCCAATTTTGCCAGATCTACCTTTTCCAAAATTGAAATAACGGCTTCTGCCCCCATGCCTACTTCCAAAAATTCACTGGCTTTGTAATCTGCAAGCTTCAAA
>MFBF01000005.1:445-3932 GCA_001774865.1 Candidatus Curtissbacteria bacterium RIFCSPHIGHO2_02_FULL_42_15 | reverse complement strand
CCGAAAGAAGATCCAGCGGTTTTATAGAGGAAACCATATCGGAAATATTTTTGTAAATTTCCTCAAGCCTTGATGTTTCCTGAGCGCTTTCCTCGCGAAGTTTTGCCTGTCTTGCGCGAACAGTCAACTGCGCTTCTTCGATTTTCAGATCTAAGTGATCCTTGGACTTTGTTTTGGCTTTAATGCCGGCAACTTCTTTTTTGCCTCCTTTTTCTTCCTCCTCAAGCCGTTTTTTCAACAAATCCGCCTGTTCCTTGCGCTTCCTGTCTAATTCGTTGGCAAGCTCTAAAAGAACACTTTTTTTCTTTTCCTCGTCAATATCTATCACTAAATAGGAAGCAAAATAAATAACTGCGTCAAGATTCCTTGGAGAGACGTCAAGTAGAAGTCCAAGCCTCGACGGAGTTCCCTTAAAAAACCAGTTGTGGACAACGGGGGCGGCAAGCTGAATGTGCCCCATTCTTTCCCTTCTGACTCTGGAGTGAGTAACCTCTACCCCGCATTTGTCGCAAATAATGCCCCTGTATCTTATTCTTTTATATTTGCCGCAATAGCATTCCCAATCCTTGGTCGGGCCAAAGATTCTTTCATCGAATAGGCCGTCTTTCTCGGGTTTTAGCGTACGGTAGTTTATTGTCTCCGGTTTGGTAATTTCACCAAACGACCAGGTTTTGATATTCTCGGTCGATGCCAGTGTCAGTTTTAGGGAGTCGAAATCTAAAAGTTCGTTCATGATTATGGGTGCTCCTCAATTTCCATTGAGCTTTCGTGCTTGGTAAGCTCACTTACCGTGGCAATACTTTCTGCCTGTAAAACCTGGGCGTACTCCTGGGCTACCTTGACCTGTGTTTCTTTGGGAATCTCTTCCTCCTCCTCGATAGTTTTGGCACCTAATGTCTGAACGTTTAGAGACAAACTATTAAGTTCCTTAACCAGTACTTTGAATGATTCCGGGATTAATGCCTGAGGAATATCTGTTCCTTTAATTATTGCCTCAAAGGCCTTTGCCCTGCCTACGACATCGTCGGATTTGATAGTCAGCATTTCCTGCAGGGAGTATGCCGCTCCGTATGCCTCGAGTGCCCAGACTTCCATCTCTCCAAGTCTTTGGCCGCCCATCTGGGCTTTGCCTCCTAAAGGCTGCTGAGTAATCAGGGAATACGGTCCTGTTGAACGCGCATGGGTTTTATCCTCGACCATGTGAATAAGCTTCATAATATAGCCCACCCCGACGACAATCGGCCTGTCAAACGACAAACCTGTGCGGCCGTCGTATAGGGTAATTTTGCCGTCCTGCGGCAGATTTGCTTTTTTAAGCTCTTCAATAATACTTTCCTCATTCTTTTCAGAAACATGCTCAAACACAGGCAGTGCCACTTTATGGCCGAGTTTTTGGGCTGCCCAGCCTAAATGAGTTTCCAGAAGCTGTCCCAAGTTCATCCTTGAAAGCACCGAAAGCGGGCTGATGATGATATCAATCGGGGTTCCGTCCGGCAGATACGGCATATCACCCCTGGGGACGATTTTGGAAATTACCCCTTTGTTTCCGTGACGGCCGGCTAATTTATCGCCAACCACGACTTTCCTGATCTGGGCAACCTTGACAGAAATTCTGGAAATGGCCCCGTGTTCAAGCTCGTCGCCTTCTTCGCGGGATAGAATTTTAACGTCAATAACCGTGCCCTTTTCACCATGGGGCATTCTCAGAGACGTATCTCTTACTTCTCTGGCCTTTTCGCCGAAAATCGTGCGCAAAAGTCTTTCTTCTGCCGTTAATTCGGTTTCACCCTTGGGGGCAATTTTGCCGACCAGAATGTCATTGGGCCCTACCTCTGCACCAACAACAACGATTCCAGCCTCATCGAGGTTTGCCAAATCCTCCTCCGAAACATTAGGGATATCGCGGGTTGTTTCCTCCGGGCCAAGCTTGGTCTCAACAACCGTCGTTTCATATTCTTCAATATGGATTGAGGTTAACAAGTCTTCTTTAAAAAGCCGATCGGAAATAACAATTGCGTCCTCATAACCAAGGCCGTCAAAACTCATATAAGCAATCAAAAGATTCTGCCCCAGTGCAAGTTCACCACCGTTGGTTGAGGCACCGTCAACCAAAACGTCGCCCTTTTTAACTTTTTGGCCGGTAACTACCTTGGGTCTTTGCGAGTGACAGGTACTCTGGGGTGATCTTGTGAACTTGGCAATCGGGACTGTAATTTCGTTAGTTTGCTTCCCATCGGCTACCTGCTTTGAGGCTGTTTTAAAGATTACTTTTTTGGCGTCAACATAAGTTATCTTACCGTCCTGCGGAGCTTTGACAATCCTGCCCATGTTTTCGGCAACTGTCGCCTCCATCCCCGTTCCGACAATCGGAGCGCTGGGTTTAATAAGAGGGACTGCCTGGCACTGCATATGGGTACCCATCAGCGCCCGATTTGCCTCGTCATGCGCCAGAAACGGAATCAGGGATGCGGAGGTGCCGGTAACTTGCCTGGGAACAACATCGATAAAGTTAACCATATTGGCAGGGGCGGTAGTGAATTCCCCGCGGAAACGGACCGCAACCCTTTCATCCAGAATAAATCCTCCTTTATCAGTCGGGGTCTGGGCGTGGGTAATATAAAAATCCTCCTCATCGTCTGCCGTCAGGTAAATAATCTCATCGGTCACCTGCGCCTTGCCGTTTTTGCTTTTTTTAACTTTTCTGTACGGCGCCTCCAAAAACCCATGCTCGTTAACCTTACAATACAATGCCATGTAGGTAACTAGGCCGATATTCGGACCCTCGGGAGACCTGATTGGGCAAATCCTGGAATATTGGGAGTGGTTGATATCCCTAATTGAAAACGCCGCTCTTTCCCTGGCTATACCGCCGGTTCCCATAACAGTAAGTCTTCGGAGATTATCTATCTCAGAAAGAGCGTTTGTCTGGTCCAGAATTGTTGACAGCTGAGAAGACCTGAAAAATTCATTGATTGCGGAAATTATCGGCCTGGCGTTAATCAAAGATACCGGCAGGGGCATTTCATCGGCAGGGGTCAAACTCATCCTCTCTTTGATTACCCGCTCCAGCCTTAAAATTCCGACCCTGAATGCATTCTGGGCAACCAACTCGCCGACTCGCCTTACCCTTCTGTTGCCAAGGTGATCAATATCATCAACCCGGCCTTCACCGACCATCAGCTCAAAAAGATAGGCGATTGAGGCTACAAAATCTGCAGGCGTCAGAACTTCGCTTTGGGGATCGTTTTCCACTGTTTGGGCAATTGCTTCTTTTACCTTTTTGAGCTTTTTTTCGATTTTGTATCTGCCCACCTGCCCAAGTGAATATCTTCTGGGATTGAAAAACATATTCTCAATTAGTGATTTGGCATTGTCCAAAATAACGTGATCGCCGGGCCTCATCCTTCTGTAAATCTCCAAAAGGGCTTCATCCTGAGTTTGGGCAACATCTTTGGCAAATGTGTTTTCTAAAAGTTTCTTAGGGGTA
>MFBF01000005.1:242-397 GCA_001774865.1 Candidatus Curtissbacteria bacterium RIFCSPHIGHO2_02_FULL_42_15 | reverse complement strand
AAGCCGACTGCCCTTAAAAATGTCGTGACCGGGAATTTTCGGCGCCTGTCGATTTTTACGGTGATAATATCGTTTTTGGTGATGGCAAACTCAAGCCACGAACCGCGAAGCGGCCGGATTTCACAGGAATAAAGCATTTTGCCGCTTGTCGGATC
>MFBF01000005.1:0-94 GCA_001774865.1 Candidatus Curtissbacteria bacterium RIFCSPHIGHO2_02_FULL_42_15 | reverse complement strand
TTATTGACAACCGTTGCCTCAACTTTTAGGGGCACATCATAGGTAACCCCTTTTTCGATAGCCGCCTCTGGGGAATATTTAGACTTGCCAAAGC
>MFBF01000004.1 GCA_001774865.1 Candidatus Curtissbacteria bacterium RIFCSPHIGHO2_02_FULL_42_15 | reverse complement strand
TTTGATGATATTTTCTTCTATGAATTTCTTGACTTCTTCCCTTTTTTTAGTCTCCATTCCTTTCGCCTGATAATCCTGCTTTTTTTGGCCTATTTCTTTTTGAAGCGTCTCGATAGCAGAAAGAATCTGACGTCCGCCTTCAACGCCAAATTTCATTGCTGCAGCTATCGATTTTTCGTCGACTTCTTTGGCCGCAGCCTCAACCATCACAACTTCGTCTTTGGATGTTGCCAAAACCAAATCCAGTGAGGAAAAAGTTTTTTCTTCTTCCGTCGGGTTCGGGATAAATCCGCCGTTTTGCCTGCCTACCCTTACTCCGGCAAGCGGCCCATTCCATGGAATATCGGAAATCGAAAGTGCGCAGGAGGCCGCGTTTAAAGAAACTATATCGGGATCGTTTTCCTGGTCGACGGAAAGTACCGTAATAACTACCTGAACTTCAGCCTGATAATCTTTAGGAAACAGCGGCCTTATCGACCGGTCAATTAAACGGGCAGTTAAAACAGCTTCTTCGGAAGGACGTCCTTCGCGTTTTATGAATCGAGATGTGGAAATTTTTCCGCCGGCATAAAGCCGTTCTTCGTAATCCACAGCCAGAGGAAAAAAGTCGACATCCGGCGAAGCCTCTTTTGAAACTACGGTTGCTAAAACGACGGTTTCTCCTAAACTTGCCAAAACAGAAGCATTGGCTTTAGTTGCCAATTCTCCGGTTTCAAAGGTGAATTTCTTTCCGTCTAAATCAAGTTCTTTGCGAACAACTTTACTCATTAAAATTTTTTGGTTTCTGAAAGAGGTTTGGAAGTTAGAAATCGAAAACTAAGAACAAATTATCTTTGATTCTTACTTCTCAACTTCCAACCACCCAATCCGCTTGTCTTTACTCAATAATTATTGGAACATTATAAGTTACTTTATCTAAAATAGCAACCGGCTTTGATTATTTGGGAAGTTCAAGCTTACCAATAATATCCTTTAGAGGACTAAGTCCTCGCAAGGACATTTCTTTATTTTGGTAATTCTAATTTACCGATGATGTCCTTATATCTTTCCGGAGCTTTGCGCATTAAATAGTGCAATAGTCTTCTTCTTTTGTTAATCATCGATAAAAGTCCCCTTCTTGAATGATTATCATGATCGTGTGATTTGAGATGATCCTTTACTGTTCCAATTCGCTGGGTCAAAAGTGCCACTTGGACTTCAGGAGAACCAGTATCCTGGGCATGTGTTTTGAATTTGTCGATTACCTGCTTTTTGGTAGTGCTCGGCATAGATTTTAGAAGTATATATAAACTAACTTTCCCTGTCAAAGGATTTTGACCCTTTGTAAATCTTCGGGGGCCTCAGCCAGTCTTTGTTGGATTGCGATGTTTGCTGGGGTAAATTTGAAGCTGTATCCTGCACTTGAGAAGGAAAATTTCGCTGCGAAGAAACATGATCCATTACACTTTTTGCTGTCACAGATTGACTGCTGGTCCCCTGAGGCGCAAAGGTTGGGGTTTTATGAAAGCGCTGGTCATTTGACAAAGGTGCTGCCATGCTTGACTTACCCGCACCAAACCTGACTAGCCAGCCTGCCAATTGAAAAGTTTTTTGGGTTGATTTTGCGGGCGAGAAATTACCCGATGCAAAAGAAATTCCAGCAAACAAGTTATAGGCAATGTCCTCGTTAACCGGTAAGGCAAGCTTTTGGATCATATCCGTAACCGTTTCACACATACTCATGGATTCATTGTCAACCAGATCTATTTGAGCAACTTTTTGACTCACCGGTAACCTGTTAATGCTGATTGTTAAAACATTTGGGTTATTTAATTGTTCAGGAGTAATTATTTGTTCCAATTCCATTTTTGATTCAAAACCTATGGCAAATACAATATCCGCCAGAGCTGGTAAATTATCAAAGGAGATATCTTCTTTGGAAACACCCGGACCGCCGGGCAAAGCATGAATCGTGATATTCAATCTACTTTCGGAATCCAAAAAGTAGCTTACTTTGTCTACGCTTTTTACTGCGTTTTGGACTGTAATGACAAGGTTTTTTTGATTTTTGACACTGCCGATTTCACCTACGCCGTATAATCTCCGGGCCTCATCAACTGTCGGAACATTAGCATAAATTGAGGGTTTCTTACCAAGGTTTTTAACAGATAAATAAAGCGCCAAGCCAGCAGCCAAATCATCAAACGTTCCCCTTGGTGATACAACAATAAGCGGCTGCTCCGACTTTGTTAACTTCGAAAGTATTGTTTCCTGATCGTTATGATCCATAATTGTACAAATTTTTAACCCAAAGATTCTATTATATATCCTTCCTGGAAGTCAACCTGAGGTGATAACCCGACACCGCACTCCTGACCGGCCGAAGCGCTTTCTACATCCTTCTTAAATTTTTTGAGGGAAACAACTTTTGATTCATTACCTTCCCCATTCGGATTGCGGACAATAACCGAATCTCCCATCTTAATTTTCCCTTTAGTAATTTTTGCGCCTGCTATTTTTTTGCCATCGATCTCGAAAGAAGCCACGATTTTGGCAGTCCCCTGAATCTTGGCTTCATGCTTTGCCGCCTCAAAACTCTGGGCAATATTCTCCAAATCGGAAATAAGCTCGTAAATCACATTATAAGGGCGGACAATGACGCCTTCTCTATCGGCAAGCGACTTAATATCTGTGGGAATTTTTATATTAAACGCCAGAATCGGGGACTGGGAAATTTTGGCCAGATTTATATCACCCGGCTGTACAGGTCCAGTACCCGATGCAAGTATCATAATTTTTTTGGGGATGTTGGCCTCAATCGCCTCCAATGAACCTAAAACATCTGCCCTTAAAATTATTTTAAACTTGCCTTTTGCCTCCTGAGATTTGGCAATTAAATCTGCAAGCGGAGTCTCCTTATGCTTTTGGGTATCTGTTGTTTTGATTAAATCCCAAACAACGCTTCCGACTTCCAAGGTCTTTTTAAATCCTAAAATTTCTACCGGCTTTGAAGGTCCCGCTTCGGAAACGTTTTTGCCAAGGTCATCAACAAGCGCCCTGACTTTTACAGTCTCTGCGTCTACCTGAATTTGCTGTCCAACTTTCAAAGTGCCCTTCTTAACAATAACCGCAACAATCGGTCCCTTTTTTTTATCCATAAACGACTCCACGACTACTGCCTCAAGCGGTGCCTCGGCAAGATTGGGCTCCGGTGACATCTGCCAGACAAGGTGAATCATATCCAAAAGATCATTTATCCCCTTGCTCTTTAGAGCAGACACTTCTTGCACGGGTATGCTTCCCCCAAAGGTTTCAACAACAATATCATTTGCCTGAAGTTCCTTTTTGACTTTATCGAAATTTGTGTTTGGAAGATCCGTTTTGGTTATGGCGACAATTACTGGTTTTTCAGCTTTTTTAATGTGTTTAATCGCCTCTATCGTCTGAGGCTTTACTCCCTCTGTTGCGGCAACCACTAAAATAACAATGTCGCAAACCTCTGCGCCGCGTGAGCGCATTTTTTCAAAAGCAGCATGACCGGGAGTATCGACAAATGTAATCGGTTTTCCTTCGTAAGTTATTTGATAAGCACCTATATGCTGGGTAATCCCACCGTGTTCTTTTGCAACAACATTGGTTTTGCGGATTGCGTCAAGAAGAGTGGTTTTGCCGTGGTCTACGTGACCCATAATGGTCACAACGGGAGGTCGGAAGTTGGTTTCTGGTTTCTGGTTCATAGCACTTAGTTTTAAAAGACGCCAAGGCTTTCATTTAAGTAGTCTTGCCGTCATCAGATGATTGTTTTTCATCTTGATTTCCGGCTGGCGTTGAATCTTCTGATTTGGATTTTTCCGGTGCTTTCAGTTTTTTTGGCTCTTCTTTTGCAGGAAGCTCTTTTTTATCCTGAGTTTTGTCTTGCAGACCCTTTTTGCTCTGATCACCCGCTTGAGTTTGATCATCTGCCGGCCGATTACTCTTTCCCGTGTCTTTTGATTTCGTTTCTTTTTCTGCAGTACCCTTTTCAACCCCTAATGCAATTTTTGCCTCTTCCTGGGCTTTTCTTTCTTTTTCCTCGACTTCTTTGGGCGTTCCGCTTTTACCTTTGATATCTATTTTGAAGCCCGTGAGTTTGGCAGCCAGCCTTACGTTTTGGCCATCCCGGCCGATTGCCAATGAGAGCTGATCGTCGGCAACTGTGACATCCGCTGTTTTTTCTTTCTCTGCGATTTTAACTGTTAAATCCTTAGCAGGCGAAAGGGCGGCTTTAATAAACTCAACCGGATCTTCCTGATAGGAAATAACGTCAATTTTTTCATCTCCCAATTCATTTATCACAGCCTGAACCCGTACACCTTTTTGCCCAACGCAGGATCCGACCGGATCAACCCCCATTTGGTTGGAAAACACGGCTATTTTGGATCTGGAACCCGCTTCTCTGGCTATTGCTTTAACCTCTACGGCTCCTGAGGCGATTTCGGGAACCTCCTGTTTGAACAAACCCTCCAAAAGTCCGTTTGCTGCTCTTGAAACAATAATCTCCTCGCCGCGGTTGCCTTCTTTAATGCCGACAACATAAAACTTAAGCCTCTGATTCACCATATATTTTTCATTCTGTGATTGCTCGCCGGGCGGCATAATCGCCTCGGCTTTACCCAAACTTACGGTAACAATAGGACCCGAGATCCGCTGAATGAGACCAGAAATAATGGTGCCGATTTTTGAAGAATATTCTGAAAGAACGGCGTTTTTTTCCGCTTCGCGGATTTTTTGCAAAATAACCTGTTTGGCAGTCTGGGCGGCAATTCTCCCGAATCCCGAAGGCGTAATGTTTTTTTTATTTTTTGTTAAGGCAACTTCACCGGTCTCCGGATTCAAATCGACTATGATATTCTCAGGTTCTCCGTAATCCTTTCTGTAAGCTGCCAAAATTGCATGCTTAATTGAATCGATAACGACTTCCGGTTCGATTCCACGTTCCGAGCAAACCTGGTTTAGTGCCGATGCAAATTCCGTTCTTGCCTGAATAGCCATATTATATTGATATTAAAAAAGTGGGACTTGCCCACCTTGCCTTTCTACCTTAAATGCAGACGAATTCTAGCAAAACAGCCTTCCTAAGTCAACAATATTGGATGCGGGAAAAATGGATTTACTTTAGATATTTGCCGAAAAAATCAACGGATCTTGCCATAGCCTGGCCGAATGCCGGGCCCGAAAGGTTATGATCTGCTCCTTCATATTTATAGAATTCGACTGTCTTTTGCGCATTTGTAAGTGCATCATTTAAGCTTTGAGAAAACTCCGACGGAACCGATTCGTCTGCAAGTCCATGGTGAAGCGCCAGAGGGCCGGAAATGTCAGAAACATAATTTACAGGTGATATCGAGTTCCAAAACTCGGGGTTTTGCTGAGGCGTACCGAAGCTGTCTATGAGCTCCTGTCTGCCCGGACGCCTGAATTGACGTTCGCTTTCAGACGGCGTCCAAGGTACTCTCCTTCGCCACCTGTTGATCATATCATCATACGACCCGACTACCCCTGCCCAGATTACTCCGGCTTTGATGTCGCCTGAAACAACCATCGCTCGTAACGTCAAATGACCGCCCATTGAATGTCCCCACATGCCGATTTTTGCAGGGTTTACGCCCTCATATTTTTTGATTGAGGAAACCGCATTTAAAACATCGGTGATATATGCGTCGGAATAGTAGGCCCCTTCGGGTTTCCCTTCCGATTGTCCATGCCCCCGGAAGTCTGGTTTAAAAACTATGTACCCTTCTTTTGCAAACCCATCGACATACGCGGAATAACGTTCTGTTGCGCTGTAGTCGGCAGGCGGAATGTAACCGGGATTAAAAACTATTGCGGCAAAACCGCCTTCCGGAACCGGGCCGTTGGGTATTGTCAAAAGCGCGTAGATTTTTAAGCCATCCGATTTATACGATGCAATATATTTTTGATAATTTGAACCGGAACTTAATGTTTGCTCAATTACAATCTCACTTCCCGGATACTCTTTTTTTCTTTGTGCTTCTATAGAAAGCGGGTGGGGCGAGACTTGTCCCGGTCCGCCCTCATTTATTTGTTTGTTTTGGCCTGAAAAATTGCGCTTATTGCCGAAAGCCCAAAAATACAATCCTCCAACGATTAATATAAGAACAATAACAAGAAATGCCTTTTTCAAAGTAAAAAAATTATAGCAGAGAAGTTAATATCAGAATCCAAACTTACCCGATCTAATTTTTTTTAGGATTTGGCCAATTTGAGGTTGCTTTTTCGAATTTCCGATTCCATTCTTTTTTCCCTCATCTCCGCAAATTTTTGGTCGACTATCTTTTGGCAATCAGAATCGGGACAAACATAAAGTTCATTTGTGGTAATTTTACCGTTGGTTTCCGATTTCTCGGTCCATTTTTTAAATAAAATTCTGTCTCTTCCGCATCTAATGCAAACTGTAGTCGTTGTTATCATTTGTTTTCCTTCCTAATATTTATTGAGATGCAAAAAGAAGTTTACGGCAAGAATAAACTGCCAGATTTACCCCAACAAAGTGCACAAATTATACCATAATTACGTTTTTGGCGCCTTTTGAACTTTCAAAATTTTTATACTCCACTTCGGCCACATTCTAGCATATGGAAAATGGGGTAATTTTTACGAAAAGCAAATTACGAGACTTCTTGGGGAAGGTTATTTATACAACTGACTATGAGTACCAATAACCTCAAAAATTGCCACGATTCCATCATCTTCTTCATGTTGCGAAAATATTGCCCGCCAGTCTCCCGTTAGATTAATACTTCTATCACCTGAATATTGACCTTTCAAGGAATGGTTATTAAACAGTGGATGATGGGGGTTTTGTATAAAAAGTCCTAGTCTTTTTCTAAATGCTATTTTAATTTCCAGTGGCGACTTTTTTAACTGCTTTAGGAATTTTCTGGAATAGTCAATTCTTTTGAAGTTTTTTGTCATCTGCGATCATTTTGTCCAAGAAAGACAAAGCAGCATCAGGATTATCAAAAGATACCACTCTGCCAGCTTTAATATCTTTTTTTGACTCCTTTAGTGCACTTATTAAAAATTCACTAGGTTCCTCGGCTGAAGCGCTGAAGCTAACTGTCTTAGTTCTAATTATCTGCTTAAGATAAGCATTGATCAGACCGCTTAAAGACAGACCCAGGTTTTCTGCCAACTTTTGCGCTTCTTTTTTTACTCGGGGGTCAACTTTCACATTGACAATTGCAGTATTCATAGTGTGGACATAGTATATACTTTATATATCCCTGCGTCAAGAGCTTGCTCTTACGAAACTTTAGTGAAACAGAAAACCGTTTGGGGATTATTCCTTAGCAAAAAGTACAAACTAGAGCGAAGCTTCTAGTCTTTTCGCAATTTTATCGGTTTTCCTTCTTGCTCTTTGAATTCGTGCTTCATAAAAAGGTTTTGGGGCATAACCAATTAAACTTTCTAAAAATCTCGGATATTCTCTAGTTTCCCAAATACTTTCTCCATCTAGTGATACTCTTACTCCGACACCAATAACCCTGCGGGTAAACCGCCCATCCACGAAACAATCAATGGTCGCCGGTCCAACTTCAATTTGAACTCTGTCTTGTCTGATTGGTTGTGTCTCTACCATGTTCGAGAAAAATTATACTTTTAATTGAGAAAAAGCCAAAAAGCGGGACGGTTTGGGGCTGTACTTCGTTTGACTTTGTCATACTACAGTATTTAGAATCCCCAACATATGATCCAAGAACGAAAGCGTGCTGGAGATTTACGTTCAGAATTCGAACAGCAAATTATATTCCCCGCAGTAAGGAACCCGCTCGTCTACAGAGCCTTCTGTAATGTTGACAGGGCATTGTTTACACCGGCTGATCAGATAAATCTTGCATATACTAATGAAATTATAGATATCGGAGAAGGTTCATCTATTAGTGAGCCTTTTCTGGTTGCCATGATGACCGACAATTTGGAACTAACAGGCGAGGAAAAAGTATTAGAAGTTGGCACCGGCTCTGGATACCAAGCGGCGATTCTCTCCCACTGTTCTTCAGAGATTCATACTATAGATATTAACTCAAGGCTGGCGTTTGAGGCATATCAACGACTAAGTTCCTTGAATTACTCTAATATACACGTCCACCTGGGAGACGGCACTCTTGGTATCCCAAACGAGTCTCCTTTTGACGCAATTATTGTGACTGCTGGGGCAAAAAAAATTCCTATTGCCTTAAAAGAACAGCTTGCTGTAGGTGGAAGAATCGTCGTCCCCACAGGAAATGATCTTAAACAGCTTAATTTGATAGTTGGTCTAAAACAAACAGGTGGATCGATAAGAACCGACGTGATCGCGCTAGTCAGGTTTCATCCATTATTGAGCAAACATCATGGTGGTTGGGATCCAGATGTATTCGAAGAAGCAAGACAAAAACGAATTGAAAGAAGAATGGAACTGTTAACTCAGCTTGCAGCGAAGCTGGGTACAACATTACCAGAATTAAGAAGTGAAACCGCAAGAAAGTTTAATATTGAACCGGATAATAATTGGCATAACGTCGACGATTTTCTAGTATTTAATACAATAAATCTTATTCTGGCATTTATGGAAAAGGGGGATGTACAAAATTCCCAACCTTAGCTAAGGCTATTTAGGACGGTTTGGGGCTATTTTTCAGATATTTTTCCCAAAGTTTTCTAAGAAGTAATTTCATTCAGTAACGGCAGCGAGGAACTCGCACCCATTTTTTGGACACTGATTGCTGCTGCTTGGTTTGCAAAATCCAAAGCTTCTTTTAAATTTCTGCCCTTTTCAATTTGCACCGCAAACGCCCTCACAAAACAGTCACCGGCTGCAGTTGTATCGACTGCTTTCACTTTAATTCCGTCGGTTGTGATTGTTTCTTTTCCACTTATAGTTAAAGCCCCGTCTGCACCAAGAGTAACTACCACCGCTTTTGGGCCTTTTGAGTGCATCAATTTTGCGGCTATCTCAATTTCCTTTTGACTCCGTACTTTCATTTTGGAAAGTAAAGCAAGTTCTGTCTCGTTGACAACTAAATAATCTGTGTTTTTGAAAAGTTTTGGGGAGATTTGTTTGGCAGGCGAAGGGTTAAGAATTGTTATTTTGTTGTCTTTTTTGGCGAGAGCAAAAAGTTTTTCAACTGCATCATCCGGAATTTCAAATTGAGAGATAACTACTTTGCTTTCCTTGACTAAGTTTATATTTTCTTCAATAAATTCTGGCGTTACTTCTCCGTTTGCACCAGAAATAATTGTTATTGTATTGTCTCCGCTTTTATCGACATTTATGGCGGCAATACCAGACGAAGTTGGGGCTGTTTGAAGGCCGCTGAGATCAAGTTTTTCGTTCTCTAAAAACTTTCTTAAATCCTTTCCAAAAACATCCTCGCCAACTTTTCCAATCAAAGCTACATCTGCTCCCAGCCTTTTGACAGCAACTGCTTGGTTCGCTCCTTTACCGCCTGGAATATAGCGGATATTTTTACCATGGACAGATTCGCCCTTCTGGGGCAATTTATCAACCTCAATGACAAAATCCATATTTATACTGCCAACAACAAGAATCATAAGTGGGAAAAGTATAGCAAAATGGGGAATTATTCTCTGTAAATAACTTTTTGATTATATAAACCCTCAATTTCTTTAGATTGTAATTTCAATATTCTAATCGTCTCAGAGAGTTCTTTTCTTATAAACTTGCTCGATGGAACGAAGCGGGCTTTGTTATAAAATTCTTGCAATTTATTGAAGATTTTGCTGTATTTGTCATTAATGATCCCAGTATTAGATGAGTGAATATTTATTCTCCCCGCGATTTGACCATGTTTTTTAGTTTTTCTAGCTATTAAGTCTGGGTAAAGAAAAATTCTAGCTTTGCACAGATTGACCGAGGCGATATAGAGATTAGCTACAGATGACTTATATTTTTTTGATCTAAACGCCAAAATTGCAGTTTCAAGATATTCCTTTCCTAATTCAAAGATCTTTTTCGAATCCGTAATTCTGTGACTAAAATCAAAAGCTATAACCCATAATTCTCTTACTCTTAATATAGTGACGTGGGCGAAATCTTTCTCATCTTCAGATCGGTCGAGTCTCTCTATGCTTAATCCCTCTTCGTCAAAATTTTGACTCGTTGAAGCAACCCCCTTGTTTGTTAAGATATAAGCTCTGACTTCATCGTTAAATCTAACGTCTTGCCTCCCATCAAGCAGAAAAATTATTTGGGCTTTTCTTACAAATAAATTTGGCGGGGCAGATTTCTTTTCTCGTCTTCTAACTAATTCCGGATTTAACCAAGTGGTAAATATATTTTGAAGAAAATTCTGAGCTACCTTCTCATCCATCAGCCTGTTTCTTCTAATTCCTCAAGCAGCCTCTTTTGATCTCGATTCAGTTTACTCGGAACTTTTACTCTAATAATCACATAGTGGTCGCCTTGGCCGTGGCCGGAGACGCGTGGGACGCCTTTTCCGCGCAGTCTGATTTGGGTTCCGGGCTGAGTACCTGCGGGAATGCGGATTTTGACTGGGCCGTCGACTGTTTCAATATCCTCGACAGACCCCAAAGCCGCTTTTGAGTAGGAAATTTCGTGTTCGGTGACAATATCCAAACCGCGTCTTACAAATTTCGGATGGCGCGAAACCTGGCAGACTATGATGTAGTCTGAAAAGCGGATTTCCGAACCGTCATCAACACCTGCCGGAATTTTAATCTTCTGACGTTTGCCTTCGATTTCTACCTCTTTTTGGGTACCGTGGACAGCCTCATCGAAAGTAATATTGATAACGTAGCGGAAAAGACGTGCCTGTCTTCCAAAAGGCGACCTTTGACCAAAAACCATTTCGAAAATATCAAAAGGGTCGGCAAAACCACCGCCTCCGCCCATATCAAAACCCAAATCCCCCATGTCACCGGTCCAAGTGTATGTGCGGAAACCGCCTTGTCCAGCTCCCTGCCCAAAACCTCCGCCGAATCCGCCACCCGACTCAAAGGCCGAATGACCATACTGGTCGTAAGCCGACTTTTTCTGCGGGTCGGAAAGGATCTGGTAGGCTTCGTTTATTTCCTTGAATTTTTTTTCGGCGCCGTCTGATTTATCAACATCCGGATGATGCTTGCGGGCCAAATTGCGGTAGGCGGATTTTATCTGGGCGTCTGTTGAGCCTTTGGAAACGCCAAGTGTTTGATAATAATCAGCTTTTTCAGCCATATCATGTTAAATTATATATCCTTAGTTTGAAACCTTTTTTCCGGCAAGATCCGAGCCAGAATATGTCGGCGTAGTTTTATTGACCCTAAACTCCAATGCGCCTACGGTTTCTTTGTCACCCTCAAGGGAAATTTTATAGACACCGGCGTCGGGCAGGGGAAAATTGGCAAGCTCGGTCATGATATTGGCCTTGCCGTTTGCGCCAAGGGTCACTTTCAATTCTTTGTCGGGAAGTTTGTTTTCGCCTGCTTTTGGCGGCACAAGTTTTAGCTTTAAGGTGTATTCTTTTTGGGGTTCACCCGAAACAACAGCAACCAAAAACATCTTCGGCCAGGAAGTCGGCAGATTGGCTACAAAAAACTGGTCAAAAATTCCGATTATCGAAAGCTTTTGTTCGCGGGAAATTA
>MFBF01000003.1:267-11103 GCA_001774865.1 Candidatus Curtissbacteria bacterium RIFCSPHIGHO2_02_FULL_42_15 | reverse complement strand
GGCTAAATTGCCTTCGATTAATCTTAGCGAGGTTAGAATGCCGAAGATAAATGCAGAAAAAAGCGCCCTGTTTTTGCCGAAGATTTGGTTTGCGATTTCATAGACGGCGGTGGCTGTTGCCAGGACGAACACGACAGTTATAAGTCTTAGCCAAAACATCGAAACTCCAAAATACTTGAATATGACTTCGTAAGTTAGGTAAATCATCGGCGGTTTGTTATCCCAGGCGGTTTGGTAGAGTACGCCTCCCTGATTTAAGTTCCTAGCAACCGCCGCAAAGATCCCTTCATCTCCGTACCAAAAAGGTTCAAAAAGCGATGGAAATCTCAAGACAAAAGTCAGAAATAAAATTGAAGCTAGGAGAAAATAATGCTTTTTCATATAAATTTCTAATTACTCTAATTTCTAA
Organism: Candidatus Curtissbacteria bacterium RIFCSPHIGHO2_02_FULL_42_15; assembly: GCA_001774865.1. Taxonomy (GTDB): domain Bacteria; phylum Patescibacteriota; class Microgenomatia; order Curtissbacterales; family GWA2-41-24; genus MFBF01. The sequence goes on along the minus strand of MFBF01000003.1, from coordinate 10,694 downwards.
TTGATCTAATCAAGCACCAATTTTTTAATTTCTAATTTTAGTTATTGCTTAGAAATTAAGTCAATTAGATTAATTAGGTTAATTTACTCCGTCCTCTGGACGGAAGGCCCTGGTCTTAATTCATAATAGCGGCCTTTTGGGTAATCATCAATTGTGACAGTTCCTTTTGAGGCATATGCATCAAGCAGGCTTTTTCCGGAAAACTGCACCAATCCTTCCGACAAGACAACCAGCTCGTTTTTAAGTCCAAAACGGTTTCTATAATAAAGTACTTCTGCAAAAGAGGGGAGCACGGTAACCAGTTTTTCATCCGGTTTGACGTCTCCTAAAATTTTTTCCTCATAAACCTGTTTAAAGCCGTATGGATGTCTTTGAATAGTTGTTAAGTCTACGGCTAAACTCAAAATTATTAAAGTTCCGACAGTAGCCACCATTAAGTATTTCGGGAACTTTTGGGCAGAGTGGATCATGACCATGGAAAGGGGCACGGACGAGCCGATTAAATAGCGCCAGAAGAAAATTGGCCTGAATGGGAGTTTAACACCGTCTATCGATAGACCAGGCAGTGTTGCCAAAACAAAGGGAACAACGGCCCAGAGCCAGGTTAAAAGATAAGGTTTTTCGAATTTATGCCGCAGGATATGTTGTCCGATTCCAATGGTCAAAAGTCCAACCGAAAGACCAAACAGCCACGGCCGGATGACATTTTGGTGTTCACCCCCCAAAATCCGCAAAAGCGCCTCAAAGTGAGTTCTTTTGTCAATTCCGCCGATCCAGTAATCTCCTGCTACGGAATTTAGCTGTCCTGCCAAAAACGGGATCCACGGCAGATAAAGAAGCCCAACAACAATATATGTGCCAATCATCTTAAAAAGAATTTGTCTGTCATAAAGCATGATGTAAATTCCCTGCGCCGCTAAGACAAAAAACATATAGTAATGGGTGTAAATTCCAAGTGCAGAAAAAAGAATAAAGCCGATTATCCTCTGCCGGGTGAACTTTTTGGAAAGCTCGATCAAAAAATAAACCGATCCTGTGGCCGCAAAGGCAAACATGGTGTAGTTTCTGGCCTCAAATGCATAGGTAAAGAAAATTGGATTTGTGGCAACCACTAAAGCTGTCAAAAGTCCGAAAAGTTTCCCCCTGACAAAGCTTGCTAATTTGAAGACCATAAAAAGAGTCAGAAGATAAAAGATTATTGAAATTGAGCGGGTGGCAATTTCTGTCGGCGGCAAAAACTTGTAAACAAGCTCAACGACAGTGTAGTAGCCGGGGGGGTGAAAATCCGCGGCAGTTGTCTTGAGCATATCGCTGTACGGAAGTTGGGAGATCAGCGAAGTCCATGCCTCATCGCCCCAAAACCCGCGTGTTAAATAATTTTGGGTGAGGAAAAACATTATGAATTTAGTATATCTCAAATGCCTGCAAAAAATGCGGATTTGACAGTGCTTTCTAAAGAGAGTATATTTCCGCACTATGAGTAAAGCTGAAAGGGTCCCGGAAGCCGTAATAGAGATAATAAATAACCTCGAAGAAGAAAATTTGAGGAAGCTTAGCAAGGCTAAAACTAGGTTCCATAGAAAGGTTTCAGAAATTTTCGAACACTATGGAGAAAAAAGTCCTAATGTTATTTATACTGCAAAAATTCCAGTAGAAAACTCTGGAACAACTTACTATTTTTGGATGATAGGATCTCGTCACAATCGTGGAGCAGATGCAATTCTACGAATACAACCAGAGAATGATTCTCAATGTTATCAAGTGTTCGAAATAGCGAATATTACAAATAAGGGCCTAACTGTACATTCAAGAACTGGCGAGGTTCAGACCCTCGACGGTTTTTTGAAATTGAATACAGTTCTGGATTATCTGGAGCAAGAATTACAAAAATCAAAAGAAACTGCTCAGACAAAATATCCGGTAAACAAAAGTTAGAAAAGCATCCTGAATCAGTCCAAAAATCGTCCCGTTTAGAATTACATTTTTGTCACTCATACCATCTTAAAACCATAGCAAATTGTGGATTGGGTTTTGTGATACTATTGAAATATGGCCAAGCAAGATAACTTAAATTTTTCTATTAATCGCAACCTGGGTGTGGTTTTCATTTTTGTATTAATAATTTTAGGCGTGGTGTTTATTGGCACCAAAATCAGTACCCCTTCAGTCCAACCTCAACAACCTACTTCCCCTGATACTACATCTACACAGTCAGGCTGGAAGACATTCGAAAATAACAGATACAATATTTCTTTTAAATACCCTCCATCTTGGTCTATTAATCCATCCTCGCAAGTATTTGAAAATGGAGACTTGGTCGCAGTTCAATTTATTGGCCAGACGCAAACAGATCAGACGGAATTGTACGACGGCGCTCGGTTTATCGTGATGGTGCCGCAACAAACAAGCCTGAATCTAAATTCTTGGGTTAATAATAGACACGGATCAAACGTAAGCGGAACTCCGCCTCAAATTTCGAGTAAAGTTATAAATGGTGTATCTTTCACAAAAGTTTATGAATGCGGTCTTGGATGTTTTACGTATTACTATACGGTGATTAGGGGACAGGTGTATGGAGTCATGGTATCTGCCGCAGGTCCGCAACAAGTTGAGTTAGACGCTACGATTGAAGAGATTCTTCAAACACTTGTCCTGCCTAATTAAACTTCGTTTGTTGTCTAGCAAACTGCCCGAAAATCGTTTCAATTCTCAGATAAGGTTAGCGTTTTTAGGTCAAAGCCGATTAAAAGGTGATCTAAGTTTTACGGTGAGCCCTAGAGGATTTTGAAGGAGTGGGCTATCGCATCAAGTGTTGCTTCAAGTTTGGCCTTTCGTGATTCTTCCGAAAGAGAAGTTACGGTGTAGACTCTTTTATCATCAGCAGTTACATAAACGGTTCCTTTAAATTGTTCGCCACCTTCTGTGAGTCCGAGGTCAAAAGCATAAGCTTCTTTTCCGCCTAAAGTTGTGGCACGTGTTTCCGACGCTGTTGAGTTGGGCGACGCAACGACCTGTTTTTTAAGTTCCTCAACCAAACCGGACAGCTTGATTAAGTTTAGATTGTCCATTGCTTCTACTGTTACTACTACGGCTACTTTGCTCCCTTGTGATGAAGTTGCTCCCTCTCCGGTGTAGTAAATACTGGTGTTGGTGCCCTGTTGTTCCGGTTTCCAATCCTTAGGATGGCTTATTTGGAAATTTAAATTCTCATTGGTATAAGTTTCCGACAAAGTTGGACCCTTTGGAGATGGGCTGGTTTGAGATTCCTGTTCGGTTTGAACCGAAGTCTGCTCCTCCGTCGGTTGCGATTCTCCTTTATTGCGTGATATTGAAAAATTGCCTTTTAGAGCGCCTGTGGCAACCAGAATGATTATGATGATGACGATTACGGCAGAAATAATTAAAACAACAGGGGCAAATCCACGGCGATATGCAAGATAGGGTTGGACAGGCTGTTTCACAGTATCTATTAAAATTATTCCCCTTGTTCTTGGGTATTGTCAAATTCTGCAGTAATCTCACCCGTTTTTTTGTCGACGTTGTACCAGTTGAAGGTGGCGGTATGGCCGTTTTTTATTTCATAAACGTGAACCAAGTAGGTGTTTGTTTCTTCATCGGTTGAATCAACTTCAATTCGCGCATTTGGAATCTGTACAAGATAGCTTTTAACTTCGGCAAGTTCGCGGACTTTGGCAAGCGCTTCATTCGGGGAAATAGTTTGCTTAACTGCGGCCTGCGGGATTTGAGACGCTTGATTTGCGGTGTCGACCCTGTTTTTCGAAAAGTACAAAAAAGCCATCACCATCATAAAAATCACCACGGCAGAAAATAAAACCCGTGTGGCTATTTTTTGGAATTTTGCCTGTTTAACCATCAATCGGTAAATCTAAAGGAGCCAATAGAAGCTTTTAGGACTCCGACCCTGTTGCTCCAGGCGGAATCAAGGGCGTGCCCCGAAGCCTGCACGAGGTAATTATTTTTTATCGTAAAGTAAATAATCACGTGTTCTACCGAATATTCGGTGTCTGCAGTGAATTCATAAAACCTGCCGGTTTGATTGGCAAAGGTCGTTTCACCTTTTGCGATAACTTGATAGCTTTTTGTTCGTGCCTGCACGTACTCTATAATGCTTTCTTCGGCATCCACAAGCGTTGCGTCTGCAGGGATCTCTTCAAGATTAATTTGGATATTGGCAGGTTGAGTATAAACAAGAGGCGGTTCGGCATCTTCCTTATCTTTGTCAGGAGAGAAAAATGCCGCTTCACTTGTGGCAAAGTTTTCTTGGTTCCAGCCGCTTGGCGGGTTAATGGTAAATCCCGGCTGTTGCGTTTGATCCCCAGAGGTCTTTTCAGGTTCGTAATTGTATTGAACGGGAGCAAGTTGCGGTGTGGGTTCAGGGGAGGGCGATTCAAGAGGAACGGGGTTTTTTAACTGCTCCGAAATCTTCTTCTCGTCAAGGGCGGCTTTGCCGCTTTGGCCTTTTTTAACAAATTGCTTGCGGACGATATAAGTGCCGCCTGCTCCTGCGATGACGATTCCGGCGATAATTAGAATAATGAGGGGAATGATGCCGGGCAGCAGATTTCTCATAAAAGGCTTCTACTTATAGGATAGGCCCATTTCAACTTTTGTGTCAATTTTGCAAGATGTTTGGAACTTGACTTATAAAGCTCATAGTGCATAAATATATATGTATAAAGCTAGTTCCTGCCGGAGAAAGAAGGAACTAAGTGAGTGTAGAAGCCCTTTCAGGCATAAAATTAATACAAAGAGAGCGCGAAACCAGTCCGCGAGAAGCAGAACAGAGTTTTTACCCCCCAAATAACCACCACTTTCCCCAGAATCGAGACCAATATGCTGGCTATATTGTAGAGGAATTGCCGTATCTTGGGATTGATGTATACAGGGCCGGGCTTGATTTAGCCAGGGCCCAATTTGAGCTAGCCCAACTAAGATTGCGGCCAATAAACCATGACCCTGATATACCTCGCGGAGATGGGTCAACTGTGATTATAGGACCAGGTTTTATGGGGTGGGGGCGGCTTTATCAAGAAACAGTTAAAAATTTAAAATCAATTGGTTATCAGGCTGAAACTTACCCTTTTTATTACGGAGTTCATGTTGAGCCTACCGAAAGTATGGTAGATGACTTCTTGAGCTATTTAGCTTTAAAGAAAGAAGAAAGTGGTGCGAAGGTCAATCTTCTTTTACATAGCAAATTTGGACATCTAGGGTATCTTGCGCATATTACAGATCCGGATAAATTTGAGGATTCGGTTGACCAAGTAATCGATGTTGGTTCACCGATTCCAACAAGAGTCAATTTGGTAGTAGGTACCGGTTATTTGGCTACCCAATATTTTTTCGGCGGGAATGATTTTAAATTGATTGAGCGGGTCGGCAATGGAGAGTTTTTTCGAAGCAGGAATCACGTGAGGAGAACGGCAGTACGTATTAAAAATGACCCAATTATTGAGGGATGGTATCCGGTGCCTCTTGAAGATCAATATGATGCGGAAAGTTCTCACAGTGGGGCTTTAGTCTTTCGTAATAATATTCGTTTTTTTGCCCAAAGATTAGCCCGTCCTAGTCTAGCCAAAGCTGCTTGAAAAAACATGAGTGAGAGAGTGGTTGCCAACGTATATTTCGCAGACAAAAATGATTCGCTTCCACGAGGAGTCGGCGATTTGTTTCCTGGCACAATAGACGGATCTGGAAGTATTAGTGTTTGCGGTGCGCGCTATGCATATATAACTGGATTCAAGTCAGATTTTATCGACAGAAATAAAGTTGAACGCAACATTCACGACATTTTTGTTGACTATCGTGATTTTCCGGAAATAGCAAATGCTCTTTCGGAAAATGGAGTTGAGTTCGGACCCACTCGAGTGGATAGAGTACCCGATACTAGCACTCAGCGTTTGCCTCTTGCTGTTTAGATAGGATGAGTGAAAGACGCGTTCTATTAGGAATGGCCGACGGAAGTTACAAAACCGCATCTTGTGGAGAATCCAGCCTGACAGTTGACGGGAATACTACAAAATTTATTGGTTACGAAAGCCCCTCAGAGGTTGCATCTATATTGCAAGCAAAGGGGATAGAAGTTAATCAGATGTATGCTGAATATTTTGCAGAGGCTGAATTAGAGTTTCAGATAGTCACACCTTATACCCCAACCCAAACGCTCTTTGGAGAAGAGGTTTCAATCTAAGTTGATTTAGTTTCTGGTATTCTTTAAGATTAGTTTTTGTGCTAAGTTAGGCCTATGGCTGATATTGCAAAGCTCGAGAAACTGGCAAAACTTGTCCGCTACTATATTCTTTACATAACTACAAAAGCGGCCTCGGGGCATGCAACGTCTGGCCTTTCGGCAGTCGAATTAATGACCGCGCTTTTCTTCAAATATCTAAAATACGATCTTGAAAATCCAGATAACCTAAATAACGATAGAGTAATTTTTTCAAAAGGGCACGCTTCACCTCTTCTTTACCCTCTCTACTATGCCGCAGGTGCTATTACCGAAGACGATTTAGAAGACTACAGGCAACTCCACAGTACGCTTGAGGGGCACCCTAATTCGAGATTCAAGTACGTAGATGTGGCAACAGGCTCTTTGGGTCAAGGCCTTTCGGTCGGATTTGGAATGGCACTTGCCTCAAAACTTTTTAATAGAGGACGATATAAAATTTATGTTTTGATGGGGGACAATGAAGTGGCTGAAGGTTCAGTATGGGAGACGATGAACGTGGCTACTTATTATGATAATACAACATGTAAGATAGATAATTTAGTTGGAATTCTGGATGTGAATCGTTTAGGCCAAAGCGGAGAGACCATGTTTGGGTGGAAAGTTGATGAGTATAAAAAAAGAGCCGAAGCATTCGGCTGGTTAACGAAGATTATAGATGGGCACAATTTTGGGGAAATTTTTAAGGCTTTTGAGTGGGTAGAATCGCAGACGAAACCTGCATTAATCATCGCAAAAACCGTGAAGGGGAAAGGTGTAAGTTTTCTTGAGAATAAAGAAGGATGGCATGGGAAGCCCTTATCGAAAGAAGAATTCGAGCGAGCGGTTGCCGAACTTGGTAAAGTTGATAAGTCGGGTCGTGGTGAGATTGCAAAGCCGCCGGACTCACATTTGAAGTCCTCCACAAGATCGAACACTAATTATTCTTCGAGCAAGGTCGAGAAGTTTCAGCCTTATAAGCTCGGCGAAATGGTTGCCACGAGGAAAGCCTATGGAAGTGGACTTACGAAATTGGGTTTAGCAAGAAAGGATGTTGTGTGTTTGGATGCAGATGTTAAGAATTCTACGTATACGGAAAGGTTTAAAGAAAAAATACCGGAAAGATTTTTGGATATGTTTATCGCTGAGCAAAATATGGTTGGGACTGCCTTGGGGCTTTCTGCTCGGGGAATGATTCCTTTTGTCTCTACCTTTGCCACTTTTTTTACCCGCGCCTTTGACCAGATACGAATGACTGCCTACAGCCGAGGCAACGTCAAATTCATGGGAAGTCATGCAGGTGTTTCGATTGGCGAGGATGGGCCATCGCAAATGGGGCTTGAGGATATTTCTCTATTCCGTGCGGTTTTTGGAAGCGTGGTTTTGAATCCTTCAGATGCCGTCTCCTGTGAAAAGCTGGTTTTTGAAGCGGCCAATCATCAGGGAATTGTTTATATCCGCACGGCAAGGCCGGCAACGCCTGTTATCTACGAAATTAGCCAAGATTTTAAGATAGGTGGCAGCAAAATTGTCAGAAGCTCTAAGGATGACAAATTAACGATCGTTGCCTGCGGAGTTGTGCTGATCGAGGCATTAAAAGCGGCAGATCAACTTGTAAAAAAGAATATCAATGCAAGAGTCATCGATGCTTACAGCATCAAGCCGATTGATGAATCAACCCTAAAGTCTGCCGCCAAAGAAACAAAAGTCATTATAACCATAGAGGATCATTACCCTGAAGGCGGGCTAGGTGATGCGGTTTTGAGTGCCCTCGCAAATGAGAAAGTCGAAGTCCATAAACTTTCGGTATCCAAAATGCCCATGTCCGGCAAATCGCAAGAGCTTTTGGATTATGAAGGAATTTCTTCAAAAGCAATTGTCAAAAAAGTTTTGGAAATTTTATATTCGCCTTGCTGAATACTTCGGCATTTATGGCGAAGATGAAGGCAAGGGGAATACATACTTCTTCAGCAAGGTTCATGTAAACTTAAGATAAAACTCCAGCTTTTAAGCTGGAGAAGTTTATAAATGGGGGATTTTTTTTCTTAAAATCTATCTGGTGTTTTAACACCTTACACCTCGTATAAGCAATATAATTGGCGTCTACCGATAGTGAACGCTGCCTGCTGCCAAGATATCCTGCCTTTCGGCTTCCAAGCTGGACTGATGCTCCAGTCTTAAACCTTCTCTTGAAGATAGGGCTATACCTTCAACCAGACTGCGGATCTTATAGATATGGCGACGCAACATGTTATCGACAAAAATTTCTGGACCGCCGGTTAGGCTCTTGATATGAACTTGACCGAAAAACATACCTGAAGAAGCATTGACGCTGGCAATGTCGGTTGCCATTATCGAGATGACCTCATATGCCCAGGGGCCGTTTTTCTTGACGTGAACTATACGCAGTTCTTCAACAATCAAATCGTCGCAGAAAAGGCTTAGCGGGAAGATTTGACGAAACCTGCCCAAAACCCGTGATTGACCGTGATTTACTAAGGAGGTACCGTTTGAGGCTCCGTTTGTGGGTCTTATGACATGATCAAGACGCCAGATGTCGCTTTGCGCCGGGTATTTCATATTCACCTCCTTTCGCACTTTTTGTGTTATTGACCTTTTCCTGCCACTGGTTAATGTATGAAGAGATATTTTCGATTGTCAAAAAGAATTTTTCAGCCTCATTTGCGCCCAGTTTTTCCCTTAGGAAATTTTCCAGCTGGGAAGCTTCCACCCTGATTTTGCCGGCTAAGGTTTTGCCTTCCGGGGTTAAGGTGATGTTGTATTTTCTGCGGTCAAAGCTCGTCGGTTTTCTGATAACCAGTTTTAATCTCTCAAGTTCATCAATAACAGAAACGACCGAGGCCGGCTGTAAATGGAGCCTTGAGGCGATTTCCGCCTGACTGATTTCTTTTTGGGAATCGATAGCCAAAAGGGCAGAGGATTGTGAATACGAAAATGGGGGATTGCCTAATTTAAGCCCAATAGCCTTCCTCATCTTTTTAGCAACGTTTATCGTGTGAAAGACTATTGTGTGCTTCATGTTAGCCCCTTAATTAGTTAGATGTCTAATAATTAAGTTTCTAACATATTATCGCACGGTTTCAATTTATCACTTTAAATTATGTTTGTCAATAAGACCTATAAATTAAGGAATTACCTTTGATTTTTTCAATACTTGACAACCTATAATTATTATTATATAATCTTCGTTCTCTATTTTTATTAATATGAGAGAACAAAAATTAATTAGATTAATTCTCACGGTTTTTACAGGAATAATCCTGGTTATTGCCGCGGCTTCAAATTTTAATTCCGGTGTATTTGCCAGCAAAAATCATGATGAATGCGGCGAGTCTTCGTCTCGGGATCATTCCTCAAACCATCGTGATGAAGATGATGACTGTGATGATGATGACGATCTGGACAATGAGGATAAAGATGATGATAGAGATAATGGTGATGACAGGAATGATGACGAAGCCGAAGATCATAGCGACGGAGATGAGAATGATCAAGATGAGGACGAAGACGGTGACGACCAGGATGAGGAGGAAGATGATAATGACGAGACTAATGACGAAGACGATGAAAACGAAAGCGAAGAGGAAGACGAGGACGAGGATGACAATCATGATGAAGATGGCGGGGATGATGATGAAGAGGATAATAACGATGAAGACGAGGATGAAGCTTCCGACGACAACGATGAATCAGATGATGATAATGGCAATGCTGATGAAGAAGCCGGTCAGGATCAGGGCCAAAGCCAGGAGCAAAAACAAAAGGTTGATGTCAATGTCAATGTCGAGCAGAAACAGGAAAACAACCAGACTGTAAATGTCGCCGGCCAGGTTGCCGGAGTATCAACCGTTCCCGTAAAACAGCCTGAAACCGGACCAGGTGTACTTGGTATGGCCTCAATTGCCGGTGTCGGTCCTTTGGGACTTTTACTTGCCAGATACGGCAGGGGAAGAATCACAGCCAAAAAAGAGGAAGATTTAACAAGTATTGCTTCAGGTATTGTTGCCGACAGGCTAACAAAGAAGTCTTCATAATTCTCACTTTAGCCAATTAAGCTCTATTTGGGGATTGACAGTCCCCTTTTTTCTTGCAAAGATTAATTTAGACCCCTCATTGGGATCTAAAGCCCTTTCAGTTTTGGTACCGGCCGGTACGCAATAGGCCCCACACAAATGGGGCT
>MFBF01000003.1:0-104 GCA_001774865.1 Candidatus Curtissbacteria bacterium RIFCSPHIGHO2_02_FULL_42_15 | reverse complement strand
TTATGGGCAGGGATACAAAAGGGCATTACGAGATCATTATCGGTACGGATTCCGAGGCCCAAAACGGTACCGCGGACTTTGTTTCTGCAGTCATTGTCCATAAA
>MFBF01000002.1:7016-11550 GCA_001774865.1 Candidatus Curtissbacteria bacterium RIFCSPHIGHO2_02_FULL_42_15 | reverse complement strand
AAAATATCACCAAAGATCTGGAAAATCCCGCCATATCGCAGGATGAAGCATGGTTTGGGGAAGTTTTGGAAAAACTTGAAGGAGAATTCCTGGACGAGAAAAGCGGCATATCATCAAAACAATTGGCCAACGTTTTGGATGATGAAGTTGCCGATTTTTTAAGGGAAAGAATTTTGAAAACCAAAAAAAGGATCGACGGCAGATCGCCTGACGATATTAGGCCGATTGTCACAAAGGTTGGACTTTTACCGAGAACCCACGGTTCCGGTCTTTTCCAAAGAGGCGAAACGCAGGTTCTTTCCATTGCAACTTTAGCTTCCCCCGCCTTGGAGCAATTGATTGAAGGGATGATAATAGAGGGAACTAAACGCTACATGCACCATTATAATTTTCCCCCATTTTCTGCAGGCGAAGTCAAAAGACTCGGTGCACCCGGCAGAAGAGAGATTGGCCACGGAGCTTTAGCCGAAAAAGCACTGATTCCCGCTTTGCCCTCGCAGGATGTTTTCCCGTACACCGTGCGGGTGGTTTCAGAAGTATTATCCTCTGCAGGATCCACGTCAATGGCAGCAACCTGCGGTTCAACGCTTGCTTTGATGGATGCAGGAGTGCCAATTAAAGATCCTGTTGCCGGAATTTCTGTAGGTTTGGTGACCGATAAAAAGAACAAAGACAATTATGTCACTTTAGTCGATATTGCCTACCAGGAGGATGCACAGGGAGATATGGATTGTAAGGTTGCCGGTACCAAGAACGGGGTAACGGTGATTCAAATGGATATTAAGCTTGAAAGCGTCAGCCTTAAGATTTTAGAAGAGGCACTGGAAAAAGCCAAAAAAGCCAGACTTTCTATTCTGGAAACGATTCTAAAAACCATTCCCGCTTCAAGAGAAAAAATTTCAAAGCATGCCCCGACAGTTGTTGTTGTGAAGATCGATCCATCAAAAATTGGCGATGTAATCGGTTCGGGCGGCAGGACAATCAATAAAATTATCGCAGAAACCGGCGCCGCTATCGATATTAACGATGAAGGCACGGTAACTATAACCAGCAAGGATAAAGAAGCCTGCGAGCGCGCAACAAAGTTCGTTGAGGGAATCGTCAAGGAAGCGAAAGTAGGCGAGGAGTACGAGGGTACTGTTAAAAGATTATTGCCCTTTGGCGCGATGGTAGAGCTTTTGCCCGGTAAAGAAGGTCTTGTTCATATTTCCAAGCTGGGAGTTCCGAGGGGCCAAAACATATCTGATTATGTGAATGTTGGTGACAAAATCAAGGTAAAAGTTTTTGAGATTGATGACCAGCACAGGATTAATCTTACTACCGAGAAAGCAGCTGCCGGTCATGAGAGGCAAGATAGGCCGAGGTTCGAGAAAAGGAAAGACAACAAAAGATTCCAAAGACGCAGATATTGAAAAATGAAATCAAAGCCTCAAGGTCTTGTTCTTAAAAAATTTTTCAAGACTTTAAGGCAGAAGAAAGTAATTTTAGCACTTGTCTTGGTTTTTTCAACAGCAGCAGTTGCCCTTTTTTTATTTCCCCAAAAAGAAAACAGCGCAAAATTAGTTTTAACCGCAGAAGGGGCCAAATTCAAAGCCAATTTCATTTTTCCCAGCAAAACAAGGAATGATTTTGAACAGGTTTTGAGCTCTGTTAACGCGCCTGTCGCACTTTTGGACGGGGTCGAATTCGAACTGGAATCGACTGCTTCTTCGGCTTTGGCATTTGCTCTGCCGGTTGCGGCCGATTTAAAAATCGACAAGAAAGAAATTTCATTCTCCGGCTCCCACACTTACCCTAATATTGCAAAAATAGATCCTGAAAAGTTCAAATTTCCCCAAAGCACTAATCTTGCGGTTTTTACGCAATCGGCTAAAGCTTTCCTTAAAAATTCTCAAAGTCTGCCTTTTGAATTTTCCGGCTGGCTTGATGAGAATTTAAATTCAAAGAATGGATATTATATCGGTGTTTTTAACCAGGATTCTGCAGTACTTGTTATTTTTCAGCCAGAAAAAATAGATTTCGGCAGACTTTCCAATCTGGAATTTAAAGAAGCTGAGGCTCCTTCCTACAAAAAAGAAAAATTGGCCAATGACACCGATGTCCATTTTGTGAAGCTTGACGACGAGAAAAATCTTTCCGCTGCAATTTTTGAAAAAGATGGCTGGGTTTATTTAATTTTTTCCGAAAGCCCGCTTCAGGAGACAATTGATTTTTATTTATCAGAAAACGGAGGTTCTGTTGAATTTCCCGAAAGTAGCGGCAAGCCGGCTTCATTTATAGGCTGGTTCCGAAACACAGGCAATTTCACATCTTCCCGCTACCTTTACCGTTTGCTTTTGGGGCAAAATCTGGAAAGTGCCGAAGCGTTTAAAAAAATTGAGGAAGCCCGGTTTTCTTTGCTGGGCAATAGCTTTTCTGGTTTAATTAAGTTTAAATGAGTTCTGCCCAATCAAACTTTGAGGATATCAAGATTCTCGAGGACAAGCTTCAAGGTGTTCAGCTTCCCCAAGAGTTAAACATAAGAGCAAAGGCACAGATCGAAAGGCTTGCCCGTGTTGCTCAGTCTGCAGGTTTCTCGCAGGAGTACCAGCAGACCCTCAGATATCTTGACTGGATTGTTTCTCTTCCATGGAATAAATCAACTCCGGAAGTTCTCTCGATAGAACACGCCAAAAAAACAATGGAAGCAAATCATTACGGTTTGGTACAGGTTAAGGAACGGGTGATGGAATACATCGCGGTTGCTTCATTAAAAAAGGAAAAAGGTGAAAAGATAAAGGCACCCGCCTTTTTTTTAGTAGGTTTGGTTGGAACCGGTAAAACCACCATGGCATATTCGATTGCCCAGGCACTTGGCAGGCAATTCGGCCGGATTCCTTTGGGAGGCATGGGAGATCCCCTGCAGCTTAGAGGAAAATCGAAGTTTTATCCGGATTCCGAACCGGGCCAAATCATCAAGGTTTTAAAAAGAGTCAGGGTCAACAATCCGGTTATTTTGCTTGACGAACTTGACAGGATAACCGAGGAGGCCAAAGCGGATATCATGGGTGTTTTGGTTGAACTTTTGGATCCTGAGCAAAACAGCAAGTTTCTAGATTATTTTATCGATTTCCCTTTTGATCTATCTCAGGTTTTATTCATTGCCACGGCCAATAACACTTCCGGCATTGCCCAGGCTGTTATAGACAGGTTGGAACTTATAGAAATGCCGTCATACGCAGATGAAGAAAAAATAATAATCGGCAAAAATTATCTGTTTCAAAGAGCGATGGCTGCATCCGGGCTTTCAGCTTCGGATTTGACGATCCAGGAGGAAGTCTGGCCTCTTATCGTCAGGCCTTTGGGGTTTGACGCAGGCACAAGAACTTTGGACAGGACAATAAACGGTATATGCCGCAAGGTGGCAAAGCTGAAAGTTCAGGGAACAAACCCGAAGCTTGTGCTTACAAAAGACAATGTTAGGCAGTACCTACCCAATTGGTAACAAGTCATCAAGGTTAGACCTATAGCATTTATACTTCACTTAATGTAAAATTGTAGAAGATGAGAAGATACAAAAGACGCTCTCAAGTATCCCCGATTCATCTGGAAAAGAAAACGATTACCAGCATAATAGGTATTTTCTTTTTGGCATTTGCGGTTCTTTTGGCAATCTCGTTTTTTACTTCGACAGGAACCCTGCTTTCTCTTCGGGAATATTTCTATTATCTTTTCGGCCTTGGAGTTGCATTGGTGCCGATATATTCTATTTTTGCCGGTCTCATGCTGCTTTCGGTCAGGTTTAAATTTGCCAAAATAAACGTAATATTCGGCAGCATTGCGGCTATTTTTGCGGCCTTGGGATTAATCGCCCCATTTTCTTTAAATTTTTCCGGAATCTTTGGAGAAGCACTTTGGGTTTTTGCCAAATCCACCGTGACTGCTCCCGGTGCCTTTTTCGTTTTGTTCTGCCTGTTTTTGGTTTCTGCAATTATCGCTGCCAATACAAGTCTGGACCAGGCATTGGCATCAATCGTTAAAATTTTTAAAGCAATAGGTGCTTTTTTTAAGAATTTAAAAGCAAAGTTTACACCTACCCGCCGGCCAAAGATTATTGAGCACCCGATTCCTGTTAGCTCTCGTGCACAAAAACTTCAGCAGGAAAATGCTGGAGTGGGTGACTTAACCTCAAATCTGGTTTTGAGTACGCCAACGGAGGGTAAAATTTGGCAGTACCCGCCGCTCTCACTGCTTTCGGATAGTAAAGGGGTTGCGGCCAACCGCGGCAATATCAAACAGAATGCTCATACGATTGAAGAGCTTTTGGAAAGCTTTGGCATTACTGCCAAAGTTTTCGAGGTTAATCCCGGTCCAACGGTTACCCAATACGCACTGGAAATACCCAGAGGAATCAGGCTTTCGAGGATTTTGACGCTTCAAAATGATCTTGCTTTGGCACTGGCTACAACCACCGGCAATGTAAGGATAGAAGCGCCGATTCCCGGAAAATCTCTGGTGGGAATTGAAATCCCCAACATTTCCCCGGAAATGGTTA
>MFBF01000002.1:6770-6997 GCA_001774865.1 Candidatus Curtissbacteria bacterium RIFCSPHIGHO2_02_FULL_42_15 | reverse complement strand
AAGCGAAGTATTGCGCACAAATAAACAAAAAATTGCAGTTGGCCTGGGTCTTGACGTTTCGGCAAACATAATAGTTGCCGATATTTCAAAAATGCCCCACGTTTTAATTGCCGGAACAACCGGTTCCGGCAAATCCGTCCTTTTAAACTCATTGATTGCTACTATTCTTTTTCGGGCAAGCCCCGATGAGGTTAAGCTTATCCTTGCAGACCCAAAGCGCGTAGAGC
>MFBF01000002.1:0-6712 GCA_001774865.1 Candidatus Curtissbacteria bacterium RIFCSPHIGHO2_02_FULL_42_15 | reverse complement strand
GATTCTATCTTCCTTGAAATGGGCCATTTCGGAAATGGAAAGACGTTATAAGCTTTTCCACGATGCACAGGTCAAAAACATCGCCGGCTACAATGAATTTTCCGGCATCCAGGTTTTGCCGTACATCGTCATTATCATTGACGAGCTTTACAAAATAATGGAGTTTGCACCGGTTGAAGTGGAAGATGCAGTAACCAGACTGGCGGCAATGGCCAGGGCAACCGGCATCCATCTTGTTTTGGCAACCCAAAGGCCTTCGGTTGATGTCATCACAGGTTTGATTAAGGCCAACATTCCCTGCAGAATTGCCTTTAACGTTTCTTCGATGATTGACTCCCGCGTAATTATTGATCAGCCCGGTGCCGAGAAACTTTTGGGACGCGGGGATATGCTTTATGTACCGCCGGATGCCTCAAAACCCCAGAGAATCCAGGGAGTTTATGTTTCCGATACGGAGGTAAGAAATTTAATCGAGTTTATGAAGACGTCAGGATTTGAACCTCAGTACACCGAGGAAGTAACCCAGATTCCGGTGGGCCGTGCCGCCCTTGGAAAAGCCGGGGCGCAGGATGAGCTGTTTGAAGAAGCGCTGAGAATTGTCTGCCAGTACGACCGGGCTTCAGCCTCACTTTTGCAACGAAAACTGCGGGTTGGATACGCAAGGGCCGCGCGTCTTATTGACGAACTTGAAATGGCCGGTATAGTCGGGCCGGGAGATCGGTCAAAGCCCAGAGACGTTCTGATTAAAAACGCAGAGGATTATCTTGCAGCCCAGGAGGCAGAACCTTCGCAAAACCCATGAACAAAGTCGGTGGAATTTTCTCTTCTGCAAGAAAGAGCAAGAGAATTTCTGTAAAAAAAGCATCCGAAGATCTTTTAATCAGCCGCGAAAATCTGGAAGCAATAGAGAAATCAGACTGGCAAAACCTTCCAGAACCGCCTTTTGCCCGCGGTTTTATAAGAAGTTATGCGGAGTATTTGGGCCTTGACGTTGAGCACACGCTGGCGCTTTTCAGAAGAGAGTACGACGAGGTCAAGTATCAGGGTAAAAAAACCGCGGTATCTTTCAAAAAAAGATTTTATTTGACTCCTGCAAGGTTTGCATCATTTTTAACAATTGCAGCGGTTTTAGTCTTTGTTTCCTATTTGGTTTTGCAGTATCTTTCGGTGCTTTCGTCGCCAAAGCTGGAAGTTAATTCACCGTCTGAAGATTTGACTACATCTATTCCCGCTGTGGCAATTTCGGGCAAAACGGAAAAAGGCGCAACCGTTGCCGTAAACGGGGAATTTATAGCAGTTAACCAAGATGGGGAATTCTCCTACCAGCTGGTACTTACGGAGGGAAGAAATGAGATTGAAATTATCGCCTCTAAAAAACTATCCCCGAAAGCCAAAACCGTAAAAGTTGTAAGATTAATTCGCTAAAGTACTTGTAATCTTTTTAACAAATGTATAGACTTTAGAGGTAAAAAAAGGATCTGCCCGTGGAACTTACTCAAAGCGTACTTCTTGCAGTTGTCATTGTTTTAACCATTTTTTTGGTGGTTTTAGGCTTCCAGGTCTTTTACGTCCTTCGGGATTTAAGAAAGACTTTGGGGCGCTTGAACCGCCTTTTTGATGATGCGGACAGTTTAGTTTCCGAAGTCAAAAAACCGATTGAAAAGGCAGGCACTATCTTAAGCGGTCTAACTACCGGCGCCACGATTGCCCATCTTCTTTCAAGGGGCGATAAGAAAGGGGATAAAGATGGAAAACGAGAAGGGAAATAATCTTGCTCCTTTTATTGCCGGTGTTATTTTAGGTGCCGCCCTAACCTATCTTTTTGCCAATAAAGAAGGGCAAAAATTTAAAGAAAAACTGGTTGCGGAAGGCGCAAAAATTCTGGGTACATTAGGCGAGGCAACTCAAACTGCCAAAGGCGAAATTGAGCAAATCGCCGAAGAAAAAAAGGAAGAACTAGCTCAAGAGGTGAGTCATGATCTTGAAGAAGCAAAAGAAAATGTAGAGACGGTTATTCGACAAGTGCCCGAACAAGTTGAAAAAATCCAAAAAAAAGGCCGCCGCTTCTTTTTCTCCAAACGCCACGGTGCTGAATCTTAGACCCGCTCATATTGACAACAGATGCTGATTGACGTATTATTACAGTGTATGACAAATATTCAACGTGGTATAACAGAAGTGATTTCTGTTTCTCTACCCAAACCAACAGTCAAGAAACTGGAAAAGGTAAGAAAACTACGGGGACAATCAAGAAGTTCTTACCTTGCCAATCTTATCGAAAAAGAGATTGAGAGGGAACGTTGGGAAAGAATTTTTAAAAAGGGGCGAGAAATTGCCCGTAAACTAAAGATTACTTCAGAAGACGATATCGACCGCATTCTTCATGAGGTCTAAATTAAAGGCCGTCTTCGATACCAACATTTACATTTCAGCAATTATTTTTGGTGGAGTACCTGAAAGTTGTTTAGATGTGGCAATCAATGATGAAATTGAGCTTTATACAACAAGAGCGATTCTTTTAGAACTTGCTAACAAACTAACGACAAAATTTTTGCATACTGAAGAAGATTTCGAAGACATTTTAAAAGGTTTCTCAAAATTCGTTAAAATTATTGAGCCAAAAGTTAAAGTAGACAAAATAAAAATAGATCCACAAGATAACAAAATTTTAGAAGCCGCCTTAGAGGCTAAAGCAGACTACATCGTTTCGGGTGACAAGAAACATTTATTATCTCTTGGAAATTTTAGGAATATTCCTATTATTTCAGCCAAGCAATTTCTGGATATTTTCTACAAAAAGTCCAAGTAAAAAACTCCCGCCGCTTCTTTTTCTCCCGCCGCCACAGCGCCGAATCTTAATTAATCTTGCCGATTCTCCCAAAACTTCTTGCTGATACCGCCGCTCAAGCCCCCTTAAGTTTCAAGGGAATGCACAGCTTTTCAACAATTCTGTTTGAACTTACTGTGACTTTATAAACTATTAAGAAGGTGTTTTAGTGGTTTCGACAGATTTATATTGCTTCCATAATTCTTCGAGTTTGTTGCTATCCTCAACGGGTTTAAAATGCTCACAAGAATTGGTCTCGTAACAGGGGGTAATATTGACGTTACCGCTAAACGTCAGTTCTGGATATTTCCACATGAATTGGGGTAGTTTGCGCTTACCATCTTTAAACTTTCCCATTGTATAAACGTTTACCATAACGTAAAGGTGGCCGTCATCCGTTTTATCCGGTTCTATATTTTCCTCGTTGGGGCATTTGCACCAAGCAATAAGGTTCCCTTTTGCGAACTTAGAAGCATCTTTAAATTCTTCATCATTTAAATAAGTAATTTTATAAAGATCTTTAATCAAATCGACTCTTAATTGTCTATTATTTTTTGTTGCGTCGTACCAAATCATATGAGAAATCTCATGAATGGCGAGCTCGTCATTAGCAGAACCTGACGTTATTACCCTACTTGAAAGATTGGCCTGACTATGAGTGAAAGTTCTGGGTAAATGTTTATTTTTAAGTTCGGGTATACTGAAGAAAGTGGTTAATCGCAGGCGCCATTTTGCCTTAGTTGAAAATCCGTAGTTTTCAAAAAGTTCTTCTCTATAACCATTTGCCCCCGAGTGTAGATAAACGTAAAACAAACCTCCCAAAACGGTTGTAATAACAAATATAATGACAATTAATTTAACAAGGCCTGCAAAAAACTTTTTAGAGGGGATGATACTTTTTCTGTGCCTTTCAATAAATTCTTTTTGGGAAAACTCAATTCTTTCAAATGCATCCTCAATCTGTTCCTTCGTCCAGCCGGATTGTAAAAGACTAGCCTCAATCTGAGGCTTTTTCAATCCTTTTATAAAACTTTCTCTGATGTAATCTTCGAGATTAATGGACACTGTTTAGTGATATTACTTGTTCATTAATCGCAATTTATGTGATAACCGAAATGGTTATAGCTTTTGTTGAGATTGAGTCCGGGAAACTCCAAGTTTACTTTATTAACAAAATTGTTAAAGACCATTTTATTTACGAACCAAGTACCAGTTAATCGTTCAATATCAAAATACAAAGCTCGAGGTTCATTCACAAAGAAGTTATATCTGATTTCCAGTTTTGGTCGCAAAATTAGAACCCAAGGCCTTTTCTTGGCCAGTAGAGGATATTGTTCTTCTTCTAGCTGATAATAAGAATCAGGCGTGTAGATTCTTACGTTCCAACCATCCTTGCGAAGAAATTCATCCATTTCCTGTGTTGTAATTTCTCTGCCAAAATCGCGTTGTTTTGTAAATGCCGCACCGATTGAAGGTTTTGAACAAAATGGTGAATCAAGTTCAGGTAAGATCAAGAAGCCCAAAATGATTAGAATAATTCCAATTATTAATATCTTTTTCTTCACTTTTCTTCTCTTTCCTTAAATTGAAAAGAATCAAATATTTGCTTCTCGACCTTTTCGATACTTAGATCTGCCATTGCTATATTTCTACCAACAAGTTGAAAAATACCTAGTTTTCTAGGAACAAATCTTCAATTCTCTTTAGTTCATTCTCGCAACCCGGAAATCTGATGGTTTTTTCTTGTCCATCAAGGTTGATTTTGTATGTAGCGGAATAATCTGGAAGTGTGGGCGTTTCACAACTCTTATTCATTATCCCAGTTTGTCTTATTTGAATTATTACTTGGTCTACCAAATTCTTGCTTAAGGTTTTTTCGTAATTTTTGTCACCTTTTAATGTCAGTTTTCCTGAACCGTAGAGTGTAGCAGTTTGAGAACAAACTCTACCGGGAGGACAAGGTCCCCACCCTTCATCTTTCTCAAAAAGAATATCGTTGGTTTGTGTTGATGCTAACTCTCCAGAGTTTGAACCTTTTTCTTGAAACCATCTATAAAAGATAAATCCTCCAAAAATAGTGGTTAGTAAAACTGACATTGTTATTCCTATCATTAGTATTTTTTTCTTCATTTTTTCTACTGTGTACTTTCAGCCAGCCAACTGGTCATAATTGCGGTTTTGCCTGGCTCGGCAGGTAGTAAAGTTGCTTCTCCTGTTTTTAGATTCATAAGATAGAACTTTTCTTTAACGGTACCCACAATAGCATAGTTAAATAGTGGACTCATTTTTGATATGTGGTTTATTTGTTCGCCATCTACTATTGTTTTTATTCCTTGCGTCAGCTTTGTTAACGAAACAATATCTACTCTCCAATATTGTCTTATTTCCGCATTATTAGATCTATCGATCGAGTTAATTACTAATAAGAATTTCTTACTATCCTCCGAGATTTGTTTTATTTCAACCGTGCTATCATAGAAAATCGGGATCTCGGTAATCTCCTTCCTTTTAATACAGTTTTCATCAAGATCAACGTACCCGATATAAGCTTCTAATTTCTTTGAAAAATCTTGTTTATATGCTTCTTCAAGTTCTTTTTCGCTTTTACCTTCTTGTGATTTTTTGTATAAGTCTGGAATATAATTTTCTATCTCAGTAAAAACATAATATTTAAAATCAGGTGTAAACACCCCAACAGACCTTTGTGGACCTTTGATAGAAAAGGATTTGTATGGACTTATAGAACCATTTGTTAAGTCTGCTTTAGTGAATTCGTACTTAACGTTTTCTCCATCTTGTTTGAAAGCACGAAATACTAGTTCATTTTGCTTCGGAAATTGGTATAGAGCCGCATTTTGTCCTGAAAAAGTCACCAACAGGCTTTTGAGATCATTAGGTTTTAAATCATCTACGTTGAAATAACTCCCATTACTATTTTCTAACTTTCCTGTCTTATCGTCCTGTTGCCAAATAATAAATTGTTTGCTGTCTTGAGACCACATTATTCTGTGAGGATCAATATAGCCAATCGTAAAGCTCGGAACTATTTCAACAGTTGTTTCTGCAGCTGTATCAAAAAGAAAAAACTTTATAATATCTATATTATTTTTGCCCTCGAAGCGTTGTTTGTAGATTAAGTATTTACCGTCTGGGGAGAAATGGTCATCCGTAAAAGGAGATTGGGCAGTTAAAATACTCTCACGCTTGGTGTTAAAATCCAGAAGCTTGAAAGTTTCTTTTTTGCTAGTTTCGTCAGTCGTTCTCAGTACGAATTTAGCACTTAAGGAAGTTTCTTGCTCTTCTACCGAGGGGGTTTTTATATCACCGCATTCTTTCAATTCCCCAATACCAGTAAGATTCTCAATTGTTTGTGTTACTTTGCTGCTTCCAGGAAAGCTACCTTTTTTAATTATTAGGAAATAAGAAATTCCACCTACAATTAAGAGGAAGATAACCGCAATTAAAATTTTTGGATTCAGAAATGATTTTTGTCCTGCGGATTTAGGTGGTTGGTTTTGAGCTGATTGAGGTTTGATTGGAAATGGGGGTAGTGAACTCGGGGGAGCCTCCAGCTGTAAAAAGGCCACGTCAATATCTGTCTGCTTCCAGCCTTTTGCCAAAAGCGATTGGCGGATTTGGTCTTGGGGTACACCTTTGGCCAGGTTCTCCTTAATGTAATTTATTATTTCTTCTGCCATAACTCAAGTGTAGCAAGTAGGAGGGAAAAGTACGAGTCGGGGTCAGAATTGGGTTTGCAAGCTCCGCAGATATTGCAAAAGCTGGGCTGGTCTTAAGCAAATCAGATTGAAGTCTCTTTTTATTTTATCGATTTTGTAATCTTTAAGGTTGTAAGTTAAAAGAAATTGAACTTTGGCTTTTGCCGCT
>MFBF01000001.1:13250-19002 GCA_001774865.1 Candidatus Curtissbacteria bacterium RIFCSPHIGHO2_02_FULL_42_15 | reverse complement strand
CAGCGAATTAGTTTACATTCCCTAAATATTACCTTGGTTTGGGGAGTTTTTCCTTTTCGGATAATCTTTGGGGAATGTAAACTAATTCGCTGATACTTTAAGATTAAAATATAAAATCGAAAAGGGAAAAAGTGACTCCATGAGGAGTCATCCTCGCCCTTCTGTCATTCCCGCGCAGGCGGGAATCAGTGTAAACTCCGGCGAGGATCTCTTATGTAAAATGAAACAGACGAATGAGAAATTACTACGTTTATATCATGGGAAATGATCGACCGACTCTATACATCGGGGTTACAAATAATTTGATTCGCAGAGTCTACGAACATAAACACGGACTAATTGATGGATTTACTAAAAAATATAATCTGGAAAAGCTATTGTATTTTGAAGTTTTTAACCAAGTGAAAGATGCTCTTGCAAGAGAAAAACAATTAAAACACTGGAACAGAAAATGGAAACTGAACTTGATCAAGGTAAAAAACCCAACGATGAAAGATTTATACAATGGAATTATTAAGTGATTCTCGCATTCGCGAGAATGACATGCGGAGGCGAGAATGACGGAGAGAAATGACGGAGAGAAATAAATAAGTTTTAAATTTTTTAGATTGGCAGATTGACGACGGTGACTTCAACACCGGTTACAGCCTCAATTAGCGTCAGGACCAGCCAGACGACGACGACTAAAATCGCACCGATTATGGCATAGGTAAATGTGGTGCGGGCAGCGGTTACTCCTTTGGGGTCGCCACCGGAAGTTAAAAACTGGAATCCGGCAACCAGGATCATTATAAAAACGGCAATTGCGGCCCCCGGCGCCAGAAAACTGATTATTCTGGCAAGAATATCGACAATATCCGAAATTTGGGCAGGATCTCCTATCGCATAAACCGGTGAAATCAAACCTACAACAAACCATACCAGACTTAGTGGAATAGAAAAGATTGTTTTCAACAGTTTCGCCGCTCTGTTACGGTATGCTGGTGATATTCGGAATGGTAACACCCGTTGTGACAATATTGACATTAAAGAATATCTCTACCAAGCGAATGATTGCATAGGCAACCAAAACAATTACCAGACCAATTAGAGCCGCCGTTATTGTACCTCTTGCTCCGGCAACTGCCTTTTCATCACCGCCTGCTATGATCCAGCGAATGCCGCCGATTAGCAAGAAGACGAAGGCAGCAATGAAGGCGACGATCAGAATAAACTGGACGATTCCACGCACAACGTCTAGGGCATTATTGACCGGACGGATCGCTAAGGGCACTACGTTCGTCCCTTGTGCAAGCGCGGCAGCCGGCATAGCCAGTGACAAAGCCCCTGCTGCAAGCGGCCCAAAAAGCTTTTTTACTTTATTCATCTGCTTTTTCTCACCTCCTTCTTTAACAAACTCCAATTTTCAAACTCCAAACTCCAAATTTGGAATTTGGCAATTGGGCATTGAAATTTTTATCTTCTCGGCAACAAAAATCCTCCTGACACGATGTCGACCAAAAAAAATGCTTCAACCAGCCTAATTATAGCAAAAGCACCCACCACTACAACTAGGCCGATAAGACCCCAGTAAATCTGGCTCCATGCACCGGAAATGCTTTTTTCATCACCGCCGGAAAAAACGAAGCGAAAGCCGGCAAAAATAATCCAGATGAAGGAAACAATAAAACCGATGATTAAAATAAACTGGATCCCCCCGCGAATTATGCCGGCGACAAAGGACGTTTCGCTTTGTCCTGCCGGAATCGAAACCGCACCTGCGGGCGGGTTGATTGTGCCAACGGCTTGTGCGAGAAATTTCATGTTATTGGCACTGCCGACCTTAAGAAAAACTGAACAATGCGTAAAATCACAAAAGCCAAGATTGTGACCGCTAAACCGATAATAGCATATGTGAGTGTTGATGTTGCAGATGCAAGTTTTTTAGGATCGCCGCCGGAGGTGACGAACTTAATCCCGGCAATAACAATAAACATCAAAGAAAGCGCCCCGGCGATACCGGTAAGAATTAAAAGAATATCAGATGCCAGATAGCCAAAACCCTCGGAGGTTCTAAATATCCTGATTCCCCCTGATGTAATTCGGGCCGGTTGAAAGATGCCTTTGATGTTATAGCTGGCGGCAAGTTCCATATTCTAATTTCTAAATAAATCCCAAAATCTAAACACCAAAACACCACTAGAGTTTATTGTTTGGAGTTTGGAAATTGTGATTTGGTCATTGTTTAGAAATTAGGTTAATTAGTAATTATTTTGCGTTAGTCGTTAGTCGTTTAGCGTGTTGCACTATGCTGCTACTCCTGTCCCCAAAAACAACATGTTGACAATTTGCAAAATGGCATAGGCTAGAACTATCAGGGCAAAGCCAACAAGCGCAAAAATCAATCGTCCGCGGGCCGTGGCCGTGGCCTCCGGATTGCCGGAGGAGAGAATAAACTGAATACCGGAAATGACGATGACAATCACCGTTATAAAACCGGCGATTGTCAAAATTGAAGGTAGAAAGTCGCTGATTATTCTAGTGAAAAGTCTTTTTTCTGTGCCGACATTAAGACCGGGCGTGGCAATTCCTCGAAGGCAGTCCAAAAAGCCGCTGCAGGCTGCATAAACTTCTTTAACCATATTAGTATACGATAAAAACGCCGATCCACCTTAATATTAAAACCGAAAATATCAAAAATAAGAGACCGGCGACAGCGGCGATGATCATCTCACGGCCGGCGGAAACGTTTTTAGGATCGCCGGCAGACGTCAAAACCCTGATTGATCCAATTACCATAATAATCAGGGCGATTCCGCCCGCAAGCCCAACGCCGATTTCAAGAATTTTTTGGGCAAACGGCCCGATTTGGGTAGAGATATTGCCAATTGCCGTTTCGCAGTCAATAATTCCATCACCGTCAAGATCCTTGTTACACGGATTTTCGCCGGAGACAGGAATATATTGCCCTTCTCCGCTCCCATCTGTCACCACATCAAAAGAAGTTTCTGCAAGAATTGTGTTGTCCAAATGCTTTCTCAACTTAATGACGTAATGACCTTCTTTAAATTTATCCTCACACGGCCACCGAAAATCCCTATCTGCTTGGCCATTATCGCAGATGTTTGTGATAGATATTCTGCCCCTGCTATCAGCCGTAAAAACATAATCGCGAAACCCTGCAGAAATATAAATTTCACCACTCCATTCACCTTCCATCCCGAACCGGTATTTCTCTCCAGCCTTGACATTAGCGACCCTAACCAAAGTGAGCGTAGCAAATCCCCAATTGTATTTAGTACCCGGCGCGGGAGTTACAAAATATGGAACGCTTTGTGAAACGCCGGCAGAAATTGTTTTGCCATTGACTGTGTTTTTACAGGGAAAACCGGTGAGTACATTTGAAGTTGCGAATTGGTATTCGCCGATCGAAGGGATTGTGAAGCTTGGAAAAGTGACAACTGATGATGAAGCAGCACGTCTTTCGTCATATAGTAAAGAGCCGCCAACTTTAATAATGGTTACCATATACCCGTTGCCAACTGTCGCGCTGCGCATAGAAATTGAAATGACGCTGCCAACATTGTAAGGAGAGGGTGAAATCTCAAGTACACAGTCATCAGACATTTGCCCACCTACGTTTATTTGAAGGCCTGAATTTGTGCATGCGCTAAAGTTTGGGTCGTATGCCGCGAATTGGTAATCTCCGCCCGAACCTGGCGTAAACGGAGGGAATATTGCAAAATTTGCTAAACCAGTGTTTCTGGTTTCAATATATACGGGTGCACCTACCCCTACTTTGATGACGTATACGCGATAGTTAGTATTTGTATTGGCATTTTCAACTACTATGTCTATCTGGCCTCCAACAGAATAAGGGGCAGGAGTGATACGCAAACTGCAAGATACTGCTGATGCCAGCGGGGGTTTTATTGTTTTGGCGGTTGAAAAAACTGCGGCAAAAAAGCCCAATATGATAAATAGGCACAAGAAAATTTTGGCAAGGGTTTTGAACATCGAAACCTTTCGCTTAATTTCAGTGTACCCTTCGACTCCGCTCAGGGCAAGCACTTCGATAAACTCAGGGCAAGCGTTTTTTTGCCGTCTAACGCAAAACGTGTAAAGACTAAGGTTAAAAATTATGACGTTAGACTTTAGTTTTTGAGCGTTCAGCTTAGTCATATTTATGATAAGATGTAGGCAATGAAAAGCACCGATATTATTGTTGAACGGTTGAAAAAGACAAAACCCCAGGCAATTATTTTGTTCGGCTCAGCAGCCCGAGGGAAAATGACAGAGGATAGCGATCTTGATATTTTAGTGATCAAAAAAACGAAAAAATCTTTTACTGACAGGATGCGGCATATGCGTTCAATGATCAGGACCAGTACTCCTTTAGATATAATAGTGCTTACCCCCCAGGAAGCAAAAAGTTTGCCCAAAAAAAACAGCTTTTTTGCCCAAATTTTAGAAGAGGGCAAGCTTTTGTATGGAAGAATATAAGCTATGGTTGAAAAAAGCCCGCGATGACCTTCGCTGGACAAAACATAACATCGAGGCAAAATAATTTGCCGGCGCATGTTTTAGCGCTCAGCAGGCGGCCGAAAAAGCCCTGAAGGCATTTATCGTTTTCCATAATAAAAAACTTAGGAAAGTTCATGATGTCGAGGCGCTCTTGGAATCTTGTGTAGAAATTGATAGCAAGTTTAAGTCTTTGCAAAAGTTAGCGAGAATTTTGTTCCCGTATTATGTCGAAACAAGATACCCTTTTGGTGACGAGTTAGTTTTTTTTGATAAACCGAAAGCAAATGAGGCTTATTTGGCGGCTTCCAAAATAGTTAAGTTCGTAGAAGAAAAACTTTAAGCATCGCAACCTACCGCCCAATTTCAGTGTAGTCCTTCCCTTCGACTTCGCTCAGGGTAAACTCTAAACTCAGTACGAGCACTTTATCCGCAAAACGCTTACCGTCCAGCCTGCCCGACAAAGCCCGCGGCTTCAGCCGCTGGCAGGCGGGCGACGAAAGCAAGATCAGTTGATATAATTAGTGATAACTCAGTTTTCCTATGCGAAAGCTTTTGGCTTTTCTTCTGGTACTTTGCCTTTCTTTTTTCTTGGCAACCAATGTTGTTCGGGGCGATGAACTTGAGGATCTGCAGAAGGAAATTAACAATTTGCAAAAACAATTAGAAGCATCCAAAAATGCGACAACCCCATTGGAATCGGAAGTAAAAAAACTGGAAGGAGAACTTTCTGGAATCTCAGGCCGGCTTGACAAAATCTCTTCTGATTTAACCCAAAGTGAAAAAGAACTGCGTCAGCAGAGGGAGATTTTGGCATCAACAGTGCGCAATTTTTATATCAGAAGTTTTGTCGACATACCGCTTTTGATCATATTTGCCGCAAAAGACGCTTCAGAAACCCTAAAGCTGATTGCTTTCCAGCAAACATCAAGCAAAACCGACAAGAACATAATCAGGGGGATTTCGGAGCGGGTTGCCAAACTGGCAGACGATAAAAAAAGGCTGGCAGCTTTGCGCGACCAAACCTCCAAACAATCGCAGTTTCTAAAAGGCGAAATTGCTTCTGCCAAATCGTTCCAGTCCGAAGTCCAGGGCAAAATTTCAGCATTAACTACCAGGCAAGAAGAGATTTTGGCGGCAAAGTCAGGGACATTTACGACTTCCGTCGGCGACGTGCCATTAACCGATGATCCTAACGCCTCCCCGGCTTACAGTCCGGGATTTTTGCCAGCCTTTGCTGGCTTTTCTTTCG
>MFBF01000001.1:0-13158 GCA_001774865.1 Candidatus Curtissbacteria bacterium RIFCSPHIGHO2_02_FULL_42_15 | reverse complement strand
TTACGGTTGACGGCTACGGCGCAGTTGATTTCCAGCAGTATTTATACGGTATTGCCGAGATGCCGTCAAGCTGGAACACGGAAGCTTTAAAGGCGCAGGCAGTCGCTGCCCGCTCGTATGCTTTGGCATACACAAATAATGGAACGAAATCGATTTGCGCGACCCAATCGTGTCAGGTATATATTGGTTCCTCCAAAGGAGGCGCCTGGGAGCAGGCGGTTAGCGCAACGCGCGGAGTGGTTGTCACAGAAGGCGGTAATGCCACCTCGACCCAGTATTCATCAACTTCGGGTGGATACCTGAATACATCCGGCTGGGACACAAAATGCGGTTCAAGAAACTGCTGGACACCGGAAGCATGGGAAAAAATCGCCTCATCCCCGTGGTTTTATAAAGGCTGGTACACCCAAAGCTATTCCAATTCATCAGCCAAGTGCGGAAGGTCACATCCATGGCTTACCGGTGAGGAGATGGCCGATATTTTGAATGCCTGGCTTGTTCAAGGCAAAGACGGAGTCGACGGCGGCAGGATTACACCGGTGACGACTTCCTGCTGGGGCGGCAATCCTTATTCGATGGGAGAATTGCGGGATTTGGCAGGCCAAAAAGCAGGCGGAGCGGTCACTTCCGTATCTTCAGCTTCGGTTGCATACAGCGATGGCGGATCGACTGCCAGCGTTTCTTTTGGGACTAATCGCGGAACAGTGACGCTTGCGGGCGGCGATTTTAAGACGATCTTTAATCTCCGCGCCCCCGGCTACATATCAATCAGAAGTCCGCTTTACAATGTGGAGCAGAAATAGGGTGGGCAATTGGGTGATTAGGCAATTAGCTTTACTGGGCAGGAATTACAAATTTCACCTCTTGCTCTTCGTTTTATCCTTCTTAATTTTAACCAAGTTTAATATTGATCCGGATCTGGGCTGGCATTTGACAATTGGGGAGAGGTTTTTGAAAGGGGGAGAAATAGTCAGGGGTGATCCATTTTCATGGACCATGCCCGGCTACGAATTCGGCAACTATTTTTTTCTCTACCAAATTGCCGTTACGTTTCTTTTTGCCAACTTTGGTCATATCCTGACCGCTATTTTTTTTGGCACCATTGCCAGTTTTTCTGTATTGGTTTTAATTCCCAAAGAGCTAAATTTCTGGAAACTTTTGCTAGCCGTTTTGGGGGTACTGGTTGCCTCCTCCGGCATGGGAGTTCGGCCAAGTTCGATCTCCTTTCTATTTTTTGCAATGCTTTTAGTTTTACTTGAAAAAAAGATGACAAGAGGGATAGGACACGTTCTTTTTTGGTTTGGTTTTTTTGCTGTCTGGGCCAATTTTCATCAGGGGTTTATGGTTGGACTTTTGATTATGGCTACGTTTTTGACTATTGATTATTTTTGGCAAAGATCAAAAAAGAAAAAGGCTGCGGCAAGTTTCGGAGTCCTTTGCATTTTGGCAGGTTTTGCCGGATCCTTGGTAACCCCTTTCCATGCAAATTTATGGCGGTCGGCTATTTTTGATCTTGCGGGTTCTAATACCTGGCGGGCGGTTGCTGAGTGGCAGTCATTGGTTTTTTACTTTCCGGCGAATTTAGTTTACGGGCTTTCAGGATTGTTATTTATTTACATTTTTTTCAGGAAATTTAAATCGTTTGAACCAACATGGGCACTGATTGCGGCATTTCTTTTTACCCTGCCTTTTTTGGCGACGACTTTTGCGATCTTTTGGGCGGCGATTTTCATCTTTTTTACAAGTAGGAATTTAGATTTTAAACTTGATTTAGAAAGTGACATTTGGGTGAAAGCTCCCATATTGATTCCCTCCCTTGCTTTTTTTAGCGCAATATTCTTGAGTTTTGTGGCTTCAGCTTTAGAATCCTGGCAACTCACGGATAGACTTCGGATTGATAATTACCCGGTTGAGGCAGTTAATTATCTGAAGGAGAAGCATATAAGTGGGAGGTTGTTTAATGATTATGGCTGGGGAGGATATATTATTTGGCAAGCGCCCGAAATAAAAGTTTTTATTGATGGCAGAATGACTGGTTGGCGAAAGGATGATGGTAGCTATATCTTGGCCGATTACGTAGCGATAGCCCAGGGGAACTGCGACATAGCCAGTAAATATCAAATTGAAACTGTTTTAATTGCCAAAAACCTTAAAGTCCCTTGTTTTGCCAATTGGCACAAGGTTTATGAGGATCAGGTGGCGAAGATTCTGGTTAAGAGTTGATAACCGAGGGCTGAGAGCTAAGTTTTTTACTTTGGCATTAGTTTGGCATAAAATTAGACTGATGTCTGCTGCAGATTTTATTCATACGACTTTTTCCAAAAACCCCTTTGCAATGTTTGCCCCCCAGCCGGTTGGGGTCCATTTTGAAAACCAGGAGTCGGGGGAGAAGATCATTTTGCTTTTGCGGGCCCATATCGTGACACTTGTGCCAAGTGTTTTGCTTATTCTGCTTTTTATTTTTCTACCATTTTTGGCCCCTTCTTTTCTGGGTATTTTTCGCCTGCAGGCCCTTTCCGTTTTCGATCCCAGGCAGTTAATTTTGATAACTATTTTTTGGTATCTGTTTGTTTTTGGATTTTCCTTTTATAAATTTATTTTTTGGTATTTTAATGTGTACCTTATTACAAATGAACGGGTGATTGACATTGATTTTCGCGGAATACTTCATAAAGAAACCTCCTATGCAAAATTAAATCAAATTCAGGATATTTCTCCCAAAATTATTGGTTTTTTCGGGACATTTTTCCATTATGGAAATATATATATTCAAACTGCAGCAGAACGTCCCGAGTTTGAATTCCACAATGTAGAAAATCCTAATATGGTTGCCCAAGAGATTCATGAGCAGGTTAGGAAGGAAGAGGCTGAGCCTCCGGGGGTGATTGCCTAAGATGCCGATTGAAGATATTAACGCCAGCATTTTCGAAAATTTTAATTTCATTTTCTTCGCCAAATCCTTTTTGATTCTATTTGCAATTTTTTATGTGGTTTTTGCTTTTATGCTTCTTCGGCAGGTTCAATTAATGTGCAGGACTTTGCCGACTTCACTTTCCCCGCTTTTGAAATTTTTGGCAATAATCCACATCGGGGTTGCAGTTGCAGTTCTTCTTTTGATTTTAGGTTTCTTTTAAATGGAGAGGCTAAAGCTTAATATCCAAAAAGTCTCTGGTGCGCCAAGTGCAAGCTGTGTGTGTCAGGTTTTTACTCATAGGCTGATACTTGCCGATTCACAGGTTGCAACTTTAGTTAGTGTTTTTCTTGTCAAAACCGAAAACCATCAGGATTTGCCAAAATTGCTTTCTGAAGTTTTTGAACTTTCAATACAAAAAATTGAAGAGGGCGCAATCGCCGAAGGTGTTCTTGCCATACTTTCAAACTCAGCCTTAAAAGTCGTCCAGTTTTTGGAACAGGAAAAAGTAAAAGCCAGTTTTGCCCATACTTTATTTTACAAAGATGCCGTCTACATCGCGCGCCATGGGGAAGGCGTTAAGCTTTTGGTTTTTGAACCTGAAAGTTCACACGAGATTAAATTCCAAAAAGGTTCAGGCAGAGTAAAGGACAAACAGCTCTTTTTGATAGCAACCGAAAAATTCTTATCAATTTTTGACACTGCACCCCTGAAATTACTCGAGGAAATTGATCTTGAAGATATTATTGACGGTTTGGCAACCGATATCTCGGCAGAAGAAGACCAGAGCGAAATCGCCGCAGCTTTTGTTTTGGGAGCAAGCAAAGATTTCGGTGAAGGCGTAGAGGAAATTTTGCCAAACAAATCGCAATATGACTTTGACGAAGATTTATCTCAAAAAGAGAGAATTGAAGCTCGAGAATCGGTCCAAAATGAAGCCGATTTAGGTCCAGCCGATGACAAAATAGAAACAAAATCCGTCCTTAAAATTTTTACGTCAAAGACAGCTTTTATGCTGGCAAAAACTTTAATTCACCTCAAAAAGCTTAAGCGCGGAGATATTAAAGCAATACTTTCGCTTCGCCGAAACATCGCGCTTCTGGCGGTTGTTTTTCTCATTATTCTTGCCGCCTCAGGAGCAGTCACCATCAGAAATAAATTCCAGAGCAAAAAGTCGGCACAATTTAACAGTTATCTAACTTTGGCATCGCAGAAATTGGACGAGGGTAAAGCCATTGAAGAGCTTAACAGATCAAAAGCCAGGGAAAATTTCATTGAAGCCGACAAGCAAATAAAGCTTGCCTTGGAAGTTTTTCCCAAAGACGGTCCGGCTCAAAAGTTGTCATCGGAAATCACATCAAAGCTTAAAGAAACAGTACAGCAAAATCAATTGAGTTTTGCGAGCTTAGGTGAATTCTCAGAAACGGTTAATTCTGTCAATATTTCCAAAAATACCCTAAATCTGGTTACGAAAAACGCGGTGGTCAAAATGAATCTTGATAACAAGTCAAAAGACACGAAAAATGTTGACGAAAACCTAAAATTGGGAGCATTTTTCGCAAATGATGCGTATGCTTATTCAGACCCAAATTTATTTAAGATCGATATGGCAACCGGCGCAAAAAAGGAATTGTTTAAGAAAATTGAGGCTCAAGACATGGAGTTTTTCATCGGCAATATTTACCTTTTGACAAAAGAGGGTATTGCCAAGTTCGTTCCTGTGGAAAATGGATTTGTTGAGGCTGGCGATTATTTAGCCGGGGCATTTTCGACGAACGCTTCGTCACGGTTTGCAATTGACGGCTCGATTTGGGTAACAAAAGGCGCTGAAATTCTTAACTTTCTACAGGCAAAACCGCAGAGTTTTCAGATTTCGGGTTTGACCTTTCCCGTTGGTGAATTGGGACAAATCTATACTTCTTCCGGGATTGATAACCTTTATGTTATTGATAAGGCAAATTCTGCGCTTTTGGTAATTTCAAAAGAAGGGGTATATCTTAAGGCTTATCAATCTGGGGAATTTGCCAAAGCCCAGGATTTAGCAGTGGATGCTGAAGAGAAAAAGCTTTACTTAGCTGTCGGCAACAAAGTCCTAGAGGCCGACCTTTAAAAAATACCTATTGCTGATGTATTTTCCGAAGGCCCAATAAGAAACACAACGTTTAGGAAAGGCAAATCTAGAAGACTCATACAAAATGCTTATTCCGAAAAGCAAATCCAGAACTGGATTTTAAGTATTTCTCGAAACGCAGTGCTTTTTCTTTGCTGGAAAAGCCACAGTAAAAAATTAGTCTTAGAGGTCTTTTGTTTTTCGTAGACAAAACCTTGCCTAACTTATGAACAGATACTCTTTTTTTTAAATCAGCAGTAGATCCAGCGTAAAATGTACCATTTTTAAGCTTCAATAAATAAACGTAGAACACAATAACAAGATTGTAGCAAAAGAAGTCCCACTTCACTAAAGTTACGCGGGACACACTTCGCTGACCGAAAATAGCCCGAGATCTACTTGGTATGTGGCTTGCCACGCGAAGCTCTGAGTGTAAACGAAGAGCGAAGTGTGGAGATGCCGGGTGTTGAGCCCGGGTCCAAGAATACAAGATAAAAACATCTACAAGCTTAGCTTATTTTTTAATTCTCGTTTGAATCTTTAGCCAACAAGCAGGCGAAATTCAAACAAAGACCTGTAATTTTCGGACTGAAGTTTGATCAAAACTGAAGTCCTATCCCGGCTAAGTTGTTGCCCTCAAGATCCCACCGAGAAAAGATAAAAAGGACAGCTTAGCTTAAGCTATTAGGCTAAAGCGTAAGCAGGTCGTGCATTTTTGTTTGCACGTAATTTTGATTCAAAGTTTAACGCACTTTAGAATCATGTTCGGCTTGCGGTTTTTAAAGTGCTAGTTCTCGTCGAAACAATACATCCCCTCGTATACTTTAAGGAGACAACCTGCGGTTTTCTCCTTAATATTCCTCTTTCCCTAAGTGGAAAAATTTGAACTGACAAAGCCAGATTCAAATTTAATCAAAGTCGTATTTCTCCTCTTCAAAATCCTACGGATTTTGACATAAGAACTAGAAAATTCTACCAGAAATCAGCCTTGAAATCAAAGTTTTTTGTCCCGAATTTCCCGCTCAATATCCCGTTGGACAGTTTTCTTTTTCAATGCAGCTCTTTTATCAAACTTCGATTTGGATTTGGCAAGACCCACATGCACTTTGGCAAGATTATTTTTGATGTACAAAGAAAGAGGAACAATGGTCAAATTTCCGCCTGCGATTTTCCCCTGCCAGGCAAGGATTTGTTTTTTATGAAGTAGAAGTTTTCGTTCTCTTCTTGTGTCTGAGTATTTTTGCGAACCCATCCACGGTCTTATATCGGTATTTTCCAAAAATACTTCACCGTCTTTAACTCTGGCAAATGAGTCTGTAAGGGTTGCACGGCCTGCCCTAATTGACTTGATTTCCGCTCCAGTCAAAACAATTCCTGCCTCGACCTTTTCCAGAACTTGATACTTAAATCTGGCTTTCCTGTTTACTATTCTCATTTGCAAATATAATATCAAAAAGTGGGTTTAACTTTTCTAGATCTTCTTTTTCCCAAACGCTGTGTTTCCTGCGGCGCTATCGGAAAATACATTTGCGATAGGTGTTTTTCTAAAATCGAGTTTGTCGAAAAGGCGATCTGCCCGATTTGTCAAAGGCAGGCAATCGGCGGCAAAACCCATCCGAAATGCTCCGGCAGATTCCGGCTTGACGGCTTAGTTGTGGCATGTCGATACAAAAGTCCAATTAAGCTTGCGATCCAAAAAGTCAAATACAAGTGGGTTTATGATATCGAGAAGGTTCTGGTTAATTTACTTGCCTCGCAAATCTGGAAATTTAATTTGCCGCAAAATTCGATTTTAGTGCCTGTTCCTTTGCATCCGAAGCGGAAGAACTGGAGAGGCTTTAATCAGGCAGAAATTCTGGCAAAGACTCTGGCAAAAAAATTTGGAGTCGGATATTCTGATTCACTGATTCGAATAATCGAGACAAAAACTCAGGTAGGGCTAACCAAGGACGAGAGAAAGAAAAACGTTGGGGGAGCCTTTGCTTTTAATAAAAAAGTAGCCAAAAAATACATTGAAGGTCGGAATTTTATCCTCGTTGATGATGTTTACACTTCCGGCGCAACGATGATGGAGGCGGCGAAAGTTTTAAAAAGGTTAGGCGCCAAAACCACTTGGGGTTTGGCCGTGGCGCTGGGTTAGAAATTAGCAAGCATTTCAAAGGTAAAAACCCAAACAATAAAAATACTTAAGACTGTCAGGAAATAGATTAGAGTCTCGTCTACCTTTTTGAACGCCGAGGCTAAAATAATCAAAAGAAACGGCGCCAAATCAAGAGCATAGCGGTAACCGATTTGTCTTACGCCAATTCCATAATAAGTAATAAGAGGGATTAAAGTGACTAAAATTGTCATCAGGCTGGCCTTGACAAGTTTATCCTTAAACTTCGCCTTAAAAATTAGAAAGAGGGCTGGGGATAAAATGAATATACTCATTCCATAATCATTAAATCTCAAAAATGGGAAGTGAGATAGGAGCTCTGGAGTTTTGAAAAGCATGTAGTAAATGTTAGTACCTATATGTTTAATCGAGAATAAACCGAGCTCTCTTCTTTTTGCAGATTCCTCAAGAACTATTTGATATCGATAGCCAGTCTCAAAAAAATTGCCAAATCTTGCATAGTTATAGGACATCATAAGTATCAATGCACTAATGATTGGAATGACGAATTTTGCCAGATTGGTAATCCTTGGCGATTTTTGAATTAGAAAGACTCCAAAGAAAACGCTGGCAAACAGAGTAGTCGTCCTTGTTAGGGAAGCTAGGGCAATTGCAATACCAATGATGGTCCAGCGTCTTTGGTGCAAGAATTCGTAAAGCGCGAAAAGTAAAAAAGAAGTTGTTACTACTTGAGAGAAATAAGTGGAGTAAGAAATTGCGGCAATCGGTGTATAAACCGAACCAAATATAAAAAATACTGCAAGAGCGAATGATTTACTGGGCGCAAGTTTCAATTTTGTGGCTATTTTATAAGTAAGGTAAAAATTAATAATCGATAAAGGTAATTTAATAATTTGTTCAGGAAAGCTTGTCTTAAAAAATAGTACAAAGGGCGTCAATATTATTGCGGGTACTGGTCCAAGAGGAGAGAAATATTGGCCATTGAAATAGGAGAAGTCTATGAGACTTGATGGCAACTTTACCAATGAGAAACTGCCTTGTAGAAAGGAATATGCCAAATAAATGAAGTGTTTTTCATTGATAATAGCTGGTTGAAATAATACGAATAAAACGAATAAGAATACTAACAGCCGAAAATTGCGAATTTTGGCCACATCTAATTATATGGAGGGACAGGACTAAACTACAAAGACTATTAGAAGAGCCAGCAAGATTTGATGATGGAGTTTGAGAGATTTAAATCTAAACATAACTGACGGGTTGTAAGTATTTTGATTAGCTATAAACTTTCGAGGGCTCAAAGCTCTCGGTATTGTGCTTTAAGTTTACATGAGGTCGCAGAATATTCTCGCATTTTATGCTTTAATTCCTCGAAAGTATGTATTCGCTTTCCGCGCATTCATCCGAGGACTAAGAGTCAACGGGATTCTGCGAGCGAATATAGATTATTATAGATCCTACCTAGGTTCATGTTGTAAACGGGTTCTAAGGAGACGAGAGCCAAAGATGTTTGGAAAATGGCGTGGCTCTAAGTTAAAGAAATTCACTCATTGCTTTTATTTAATATTTCCAGATCTATTGCATAAGGCAGATTTACATCTGCTCCATCCTTTTTGGCAACTTCCAAAATATTCCTGACGACCTTTCCCTGGGGATCATAAATTGTTAATCTGCCGCCGTTTATGCCTTTTAAGATATCATTAAATTCCTTTTCCGGGCCACTCGTTCCGTTGTAGCTGGTTGTGGAATAGAGAAGATAGCAGCATTCCACAACTTTTCCATTTGATAACCGGAAAGTTCCGGCGTCCTTAGTTTTTCCGAATCTTTCCGGGTGGTCTTCCAAGAAAATGCCCGGGTAATTTTTGATTTTGTTAAGTTCTGTTTGATTAAGCATTCTTGGGATAACGGCAATTGAAACCTGTTCATCCGGAAGG
Source organism: Candidatus Curtissbacteria bacterium RIFCSPHIGHO2_02_FULL_42_15 (assembly GCA_001774865.1). Classification (GTDB taxonomy): domain Bacteria; phylum Patescibacteriota; class Microgenomatia; order Curtissbacterales; family GWA2-41-24; genus MFBF01. The sequence continues at coordinate 4,084 of MFBF01000001.1, read as the reverse complement.
TTATTTCCAACATACTTTAGATGGATTCTAAAATCGCTGAGTCTTTTTTTGAAAATGCCCTCAAGGAAGCCCAGCATTTCTTTTTCTTTGTCCTTATCAACTTCCGACGGGGTGATTAAAACCAAGAAGCTTGGAAAATCGTAGGCTACTTTTTTGCCTCCTGAATCATAAATCGTGCCTCTTTTTGCATAGTTTACGGTTGTCTCAAAATGGTCATTTTCCGATAAGTTTTCCGCAAGTAAATTCCACTGCCACTCAAACCGCCATTGTCCTTTTTCCTTTATAAATGTTAGCCGGGGATGTTCCTGAAAAAACCCTAGGTCGCGGGTTACGTAAGTTACCTCTAAATTGACTGATTGCGGGCTTTTAAATCTTGGGAATTCTTGATTAATTTGTTCAATTGCGACAGTATCAATTTGCGCCTCCTGGTATCGTCTAAAGCCCAGTTCGTGGAATTTATCTCTTGAGATTTTTGCCTTTGTGCCCGCAGTTGTCCTTTCATAAATATCCTGAAAGAAGCCGTTTTGCCATTCATAAACTATCTCTTTTAAATCGGCTTCCGGTGTGGGAAAGATAATTTTTACTGAAGTAAACCAGCCTGTAGCAAGTATAAATATGTAAAAAGTTGCAATTAAGATTGGGCTTTTTAACCGCGGAATAAACATTGCAAGACCAAGGTACAAGAAGGGGATGATCGGCAAAAGGTACCGGGTCCTAAAAGGCAGTATATTAACCGAAACTAGGGATACGCTGGTGAAAATGAAAATAATAAGCCAGATGATTTTCTCCTTATGTTCTTTGCCTATTGTTTTCAAAAGCCCAATTATTCCTAGAATGAGGACAAAAGGCCAGCCCCAGTTCCAGTACATGACTTTGTCCCAATTTCTGGTGACTAAATTTTGTTGCATTCCGGCTAAAATGGTTGTAATAGCACTGCCAAAAGTTTTCTCGACGCTGTAGTCTACCACCCAGAAGTTCACCGTCCATTTTTGCGACTGAATCCAGCCTTTAAAGGAATGCCCCTGCATAAAATAGGTAAGGTAGGGAATAAGATATCCGGCAAATGAAAAAATCAGGAAAAGTAGAATTGCTTTAAAGTTTCTTTTTCTCCATAAAATAAATAAGAACAGGAAGGCCAGAACGGGTGAGAGTAAAGGAAACTTTATTTCTGAAAGCAGCCCCAATAATAAGCCTCCAACGGCTGCATAGTATAATGGTCCTTTTTTTTGGGATGTTCTTGCAAGAACCACAAAGACACAAAAAAGCAAAAAAAGAAAAAGGAGATAGCTTGAGTCAAGCATTGCCTGCGAAAATTGATCGCTAAAAAGAGGATCCGTCGCAAATAAGGTAGTTGCCATGGAGCTTATCATGAGGCTTCTTGTTAAAATTCGGCAGAAAATGAAAAAAGCCAACAGGGCAAAAGACGAGCTGATAAAGCCAAAAATATATGGGTTGTTAAAAATTCTGATGGTTAAACCAAGCAAATATTTTGCCAAAGGAGGAGCCTCGGCGTTTAGAAGAGTCGGGTTCGCTCCGTGGCTCAGTAAATAACCCACATATATGTATAAACCTTCATCACCTAAAACCCGTTTTGACTGAGGCAGAGTCCACTGCGAATGTTCGTATTTATCCTTCCAGTAGACAGGGTCAAATTTTTCGGTGAACTTGCCTCTATTTGAGTAGACTATTAGCAGAAGGTGAATGAGGATGAAAGATATTAGCAGAAAGGCGATCTTTTTTTCTTTTTTCATTCTCATCAAAAGCAACTAATTTTACATCAATTCTTTTCGCGGAGGCATTTTGGGTTTGGGTAGGGACGGGATTTCTGATAAAATATCGCATGTCTGGTGGGTTGCCCGAGTGGCTTAAGGGGGCGGTTTGCTAAACCGTTGGCGCGAAAGCGTCACACAGGTTCGAATCCTGTACCCACCGCACATTTGGAAATTGGCTTTGTTCCAATTTCCAAATGTGGTGAGGTAAGGAGCGAACCTTCAAGGTTCGTTAATAGTGCAACTGAAAGGCACTATTCTACGCACAAGCGTACATCCTGTACCTACCGCCCCAGGAGAGGTCGCATAGTGGACTAGTGCGGTCGTCTTGAAAACGACTATCGGGGCAACTCGATCGTGGGTTCGAATCCCACCCTCTCCGCAATTTGTGAATTGGGTTCATCCCCATTTCGCAAATTGTTGAGGGTTGGTGCAGAGAACCCATTTGGGTTCGTTTATAGCGAAGCTATACTAAAACGTAGTTTTACATCCCACCCTCTCCGCACAGTTAAAATTAACTGGTAATCTTAACTTATGCTTTTTTACTCACTGTCATTTTTTGTGATACACTAAAAATAGAAATGCCAAACTTTAGAAAAAGGGAACACCATCTTGACCACGAAACAGACAGGGTTCTTTCCAAAGAAGAACTGGACGCCAAACACGAAGCGGCCATGGAAGCAAAGGCGATTATTTCCTGGAAAAGCCCGGAGCGTATTTTTAAAGCCAGATCCAAAAAATATTTCACCAAGGTTGCCCTTTATGCATTTATTTTTATTTTGTTGGCAATCGCAATCGGCGAATATGTCTTTATCGGCGTAATCATGGCCGTTGTTTTTGTGGTTTACGTATTGGCAACGGCAGCACCGCAGACAATTGAACACAAAATTACCAACATGGGGATAATCTCGGGCGGTCGGGCGTTTTTGTGGGAAGAATTGGACTCATTTTGGTTTGAGAAAAGAGGCGACGATCGGATTTTAATGGTTCAAACCGATCTGCATTTCCCAACAAGGCTGATTATGCTTTTGACTAATGTTTCCGAAAGAACGCTCTTGGAGCTTTTGGAAAAGCATCTCCACTTTCATCCCTCGCCTGTCCACACGCTTTTTGATAAGTGGGCCCAAACCCTCCAAAAGCGAATTAACTTCGAGTAACCCCAGCATTTAACAAGGTACCGATACTTCGAAGCCGGAAATAGCTGGACCTAGAATGTTTATCGGGATAAAAATAAAAGCTGGCACATCAAATATTTGTTCGATATGCCCAGGTATTTGAGTAGCAGCAAAATTAAAATTAAGAAGACTTCCAGGTTCTAATATCTCTACCACAAAAAATACTATTAAAGGTGATAAATAGAGTATTACAATTTGTAAAATAATTTTGTGATACTTATTAAGTTTTAAATGCCATATCCGGTAAGAAATAATAAGGGCCGCAACTATTGCTGCTAACCACGTTACTAGAAATATAAGAGAAAAAACTTCACAAGGTGCTTCCCACATGCAGAGTCCTACGTAATTCTAGTATAGAAGATCAAGGACAAAATGTGCATAACAGATGGGGGTGAAGGATAAACTGCTCATACTCTATTCTATCCAACCTGCTTCAATCCCAAGGTTCACACCCTGAACTGGTCAAAGTGCGGAGGCGAGAGGATTCGAACCTCTGATCGAGTTACCCCGATACTCGTTTTCGAAACGAGCGCACTAGTCCACTATGCGACGCCTCCAAATTTACACTGAGCTTGTCAAAGTGTACGCCCGGCAGGATTCGAACCTGCGACCTTCAGATCCGCAATCTGATGTTCTATCCAGCTGAACTACGGGCGCTGAGATCGGTATATTATATCAGCGACAGTTTAATCTGGTAAAATTTGTGGGCAATGGCCATTAAGAGAATTTTTAGTGCCGGTGGAATAGTCATTAGGAAAAGTATCAAAGGTACCAAAAGTACCAAAGGTATCAAAGGGGTTGAGGTTTTGGTCACTCAGCATTCCAAACATAAGGGCTGGGATTTTCCAAAAGGCCATCGGGAAATTTATGAATCCGAAGAACAGACGGCACTTCGCGAAGTTGAGGAAGAAACCGGAGTCAAGGCGGAGATATTAGAGCGGGTCGGCGAGACAAAATATTTTTATTATGAAGAGGGGGAAAAGGTATTAAAGACCGTGGCTTTTTATTTAATGAAATACATTAGTCAAGGGGAAGCGACAACTGCTTTTGAAGTAAGCGGTACGAAATGGTTGCCGCCTGATGAAGTTGAATCCCAATTAACATTCAAGGACACTAAGGCGTTGTGGCAAAAGGCCAAAG